>JAZOOM010000429.1:0-7313 GCA_045655025.1 Eubacteriales bacterium
CAAAAAGTATTGTAAAATAATCTTTTTTTGAAAGTTTTGGGGATTCTTAAGGGACTTTTACAAAATTCCCTTAAGCGGGTCCCGCCGAGCTTGCTCGGCATGCAGAGCCCTGGCCGATAAACCCAAATTTGAACATCTGACAATCCCCCTCCTTTCTCCTTCGAAATTCGCCGCTTCCTCCCTTGAAATCCTTCCCCCCCCTTGACATTTTCCCCTCCAAGTGGTATAATAATAAAATCATCCCCATTCTTCAAGAAACGGAGTCCCGCCATGAAAAAGCTCCTCTGCATAGACGGCAACAGCATCCTCAACCGCTCCTTCTACGGCATCCGCCTCCTCACCACCAAGGACGGCTTTCCTACCAACGCCCTCTACGGACTGGTCAACGTCATCAGCCGCGAGCTGGAGGCGCTGAAGCCGGATTACGCCGTCATCGCCTACGATCTCAAGGCCCCCACCTTCCGTCATAAGATGTACGACGCCTACAAGGCAGGCCGCCACGCCATGCCCGACGAGCTCCGCGCCCAGATGCCCGTGTCCCGTGAGTTCGCGGAGATGCTGGGTCTGCATATTCTGGACATGGAGGGCTATGAGGCCGACGACATTCTGGGTACCCTCGCCGCCATGGCCGAGGCCGACCCCGAGGAATGCATGGCCTACCTCCTCACGGGAGACAAGGACTCCCTCCAGCTCATCTCCCCCCGCGTCCACGTCCTGCTGGCAGGCAACGCCGCCACCACCGACACCGACGAGGCCGCATTCATGGAGAAGTACGGCGTCCGTCCCGACCAGTTCGTGGACGTGAAGGCTCTCATGGGCGATAGCTCCGACAACATTCCCGGCGTGCCCGGCATTGGTGAGAAGACCGCCCTCAAGCTCATCTCGGAATTCGGCTCTCTGGACGGCATATACGAGCAGTTGGAGACCGCCAAGCATACCCCCTCCGTCCGCAAGAAGCTCACCGAGGGCAAGGAGAGCGCATACCTGTCCCAAACCCTCGCCCGCATTTGCCGCGAGGTGCCGCTGGGTCTGACTCTGGAGGACGTGCGGACGAATCCCATGGATAAGACCCGCGCCCGCGAGCTGTTTTTGCGCTACGAATTTTCGGGCTTCATCAAGCGGTTCGGCATCACCGAGGAGGCGGCGGTGCCCGTGACACCCGTAAAGCCAGACGCTCTGACCCTGTTCGACGTGGTGGATGAGCTTCCTTGGGACGATATGCCCTCTACGAGCGCGCCCTCTACGAGCGCGCCCTCTACGAACGCGCCCGCCGCCCCCGTAGAGGAGACCACCGCCGCCATCACCACCGCCGATCTGGCTTCCCTCCCCCGCGGTCGCTATGCCGTGGCCTATGAGGACGGCACGCTGACCCTGTGCAACGGCGGTACGCTCTACACCTGCCCCGCCGAGGATACCGCCGCCATCGCCGCCTTCCTGACCGACGGCGCGAACACCTTCATCACCTACGATGCCAAAAACCTTTACCACCGCCTCCACGGAGCGGGCATTGCCTTCCGCAACTTCGATTTCGACGTAATGCTGGCCGCCTACGCCCTCAATTCGGGTCTGGGCAGCTTTGACCTTGACCGCATTACCGTGACCTACCTGGGTAACACGCCCCCCGCCGAGTCCATCCGTTGCTACGAGCCCCTGTGCGATACCCTGACGGCTGAGCTGGAAAAGACACAGCAAATGAGTGTGTTCCGCGACATGGAAATGCCTTTGGCCGCCGTTCTGTTCGACATGGAGCGCATCGGATTCAAGGTAGACCGCGACTCCATCTACAAGTACGGTCTGGTGCTGGACACCTACGCCGCCGATCTGGAGAGCCGCATCTTCACCTACTCGGGGAAGCCCTTCAACATCAATTCCCCCAAGCAGCTGGGCGAGATCCTCTTCGAGACCCTCATGCTCCCCACGGACAAGAAGACCAAAACGGGCTACTCCACCTCCGCCGAGGTGCTGGAAAAGCTGAAGAAGTACCATCCCATCATCGAGGATATTCTGGAGTACCGCCAGGTCACCAAGCTGAAATCCACCTACGTGGACGGTCTTCTCAAGGTAGCCGACGAGGCGGGTCTGGTGCATACCACCTTCAAGCAGACGGGCACCGCCACGGGCCGTCTCTCCTCCGCCGAGCCTAATCTCCAGAACATTCCCATCCGCACCGAGTTGGGCAGAGAGCTTCGCAAATTCTTCATCCCCACCGCCGAGGAGCGTGTCCTCATCGACGCCGACTACTCCCAGATCGAGCTTCGCCTGCTGGCGGATATCGCGGGGGACACCGCCATGCGTGAGGCCTTTGTTTCGGGCTTTGATATCCACACCGACACCGCCTCCCGCGTCTTCGGCGTGGACAAGGATCACGTCACGGTGGAGCTTCGCAAGAAGGCCAAGGCCATCAATTTCGGTATCATGTACGGCATGGGGGAGCATTCTCTCTCGGAGGATCTGCATATTTCCCGCGCCGAGGCCAAATCCTATATTGACAGCTATCTCTCCAGCTACCCCGACATCAACCGCTACCTGGACGACGTGATCCGCACCGCCTACGAGCAGGGCTTTGTGACCACCAAGCTGGGTCGCCGCCGCTTCATTCCCGAGCTGGCGGAATCCAACAAGATGCGCAAGAAATTCGGTGAGCGTGTGGCCATGAACTCCCCCATCCAGGGCACCGCCGCCGACATTATGAAGATCGCCATGATCCGCGTCCATGACCGTCTTGCAAAAAGCGGGTTGGATGCCAAGCTCATCCTCCAAGTCCACGACGAGCTGATCCTCGAAGCCTCCGCCACCGACGCCGAGGCGGCCATGAAGCTGCTCTGCGAGGAGATGGAGAACGCCGTCAAGCTGTCTGTGCCTTTGGACGTAGAGGCGCATATCGGAAAGAATTGGTTTGAAGCCCATTAAAGGGGACGGCTATGTTGAAAATTGGTGAGTTCTATACCTCGTACAGCGCAGGATATTGGCAACTCGTGGATCTCAAACCCAAAATCGTCTACCGATCCAAGGTTGCCTACGAAGATGGCACACCCACTCCCCATAAAGCCGGGGAGGTGTACGGCCAATGGGCGATACTCAAAAAGGCCTTCACACCGAAAATGAAGCCCCGCATAGATTTCGTTTTCGAGGATGCCTCATGGTTACGTCCCGTATCCGATGAGGTGCAGGTGGAGATCGACCAATATTTTGCGGAGAATCCAACTTATCAGAAAAAGTTCGATACTGCCCCGATCAAGCTTCGCCCCATGATTACCAACTGTTGGATATCCGTTCCTTCCGACAAGGAAAACGAATTTATTGAATTTCTGAAATCCCTTCCCGAAGAATTTACAGAGAAGGAATTTGGGAAATTGGCAACATCTTACGCTCCCTATATCGGGCTTCCTCCCTCCACGCATTTGTTGAATCTGCTCTCCTATCCTTGGAACACGACCGCGGAGGCGGAGCTTATTTATCACGGCTTTTGGTTCATAAGGCATGATGAACGCCAGCCGTTGATTTCCAGAGAATAATTATTTCACCCATTAGAAAGGAATTGTTATGAACAACTCCCGCGCCTCCGGCGTCCTCATGCACGTCACCTCCCTCCCCGGGAGCGATTCCATCGGCTGCTTCGGTAGAGAAGCCCGCGATTTCATTGATCTTCTGGCCGATTGCGGCTTTACGTGGTGGCAGGTTCTGCCCTTCTGCATGGCCGACGAGTGCAATTCCCCCTACAAGTCCTATTCCGCCTTTGGCGGCAATCCCTACCTCCTCGACCTCCGCATCCTCGCCGCCGACGGCTACCTGACCCCCGATGAGCTGTCATCCGTCAAGGAGGACACCCCCTACGCCTGCGAGTTTGCCAAGCTGGCCGAGACCCGCATGGATATCCTTCGTCTGGCCGCCTCCCGCGCCACGGACGATGACCGCGCTGAAATCGCTAAATTCGCCGCCGAGAACCCCTATCTGGAGCAGTTCTGCGAGTTCATGGCCCGCCGCGCCGCCAATGGGGACACTCCTTGGTATGAGTGGACGAGCGACGAAATCAATGAAACCGAGCATTTCGTCTGGCAGTTCATCCAGTACCACTTCATGAAGCAATGGCAGGCCGTCCGCGCTTACGCCAATAGCAAGGGCATCCGCATTATGGGTGACATTCCCATCTACGTGGCCTACGACTCCTGCGACGTCTGGGCGAACCGCGAGCAGTTCCAGCTGGACAAGGACGGCAGACCCACCTCCGTGGCGGGCTGCCCCCCCGACTACTTCTCGGAGGACGGTCAGTTCTGGGGCAATCCCCTCTACGACTGGAAGCGCATGGCCAAGGATGGATTTGTTTGGTGGTGCGCCCGTATCCGCCACATGCTGACCCTCTTTGACGGCGTCCGCATTGACCATTTCCGAGGACTTGAGGCCTACTGGAGCATCCCCGCCGATGCCGAGACCGCCAAGGCAGGCCACTGGGAGAAGGGTCCCCGTATGCCCTTCATCCGTCAGCTCCGCAAGGTCGTGGACGAATGTGAGGAAAAGCTGGGCTACCGTCCCCTCATCGTGGCCGAGGATCTGGGCGAGTCCACCCCCGAGCTGGTGAAGTTTGTGAGTGACAGCGGCTTCCCCGGTATGCGGGTCTTCCAGTTCGGCTTTGACGGCGACCCTGCCAACACCCACCTCCCCCACAACTATATCCCCAACACCGTGGCTTACACGGGCACCCACGACAACAACACCCTGCTGGGCTTCGTCTGGGAGTCCGACGACAGCACCCGCCGCGACCTCCTCGACTACTGCGGCTTCACCGACGAGAACTGGAACCGCCCCGAGTCCTATGACGCCATCATCCGCACCCTCATGGGATCCGTGGCCGACCTTTGCATCCTGCCCATTCAGGACGTGCTGGGATTTGGCGCGGACTGCCGCATGAACACCCCCGGCGAGGCCGAGGGCAACTGGTCGTTCCGTGTGACCGCCGATCAGCTGGCCTCTATCGACCGTCGCCGCTTTGCGGGCATGAACCGCCTCTACGGGCGGTGATCCCCCCGATGCCGATCTGAACGGTGCCACCATGGCCGTCACCATGGATCCCCCTGTTTACCGCATTTGGAAACGGGTTGGGATAGGAAAACGGTAATTTGAAATCCCTCCATCTCCCGCCACCGCGGGAGATTTTTTTAAAAAACTTTTTCCTACCTCCCAACCGCCCGTCTGTCCCTGTTACTTATAGGGTGTACGGTACCGAACGCCGAGACCAATCGGTCTCAAAGGAGAGCCATCTCCGAAGGAGATATATGAACACACAAGAATCTCTGCTGTTTGACGGCGAGCTGATGGAATCCACCTACCTGTGGTGCTACCGACGGCTATGCAGCACCCACGATGCCGAGGATCTGTCCCAAGAGATCCTTCTGGAGGCCATTATATCCTACCGCAAGGCCTACGAGAAGGGTACGCCTCCCGCCGCCTTTTACCCGTGGTATTGGGGGATCGCCCAGAACCGCCTCCGCCTGTTCTACCGCGCCCGGAAAAAGCAGGCAATCCTGCTGGGCGAGACGGTGGGCAACCTTTCGGACAGCGAGCCCTACTACTTCGACCTCTGCGATATCGACGAGGCCATCGTAGCCGAGGAGGAGCGGGCAAGGCTTACTTACCAGCTCTCCATGCTCTCCCGCATCCAGCGGGAATGTGTGATTCTGTATTATCTCCAAAACAGAAGCGTCAAGGAGGTCGCGGCGTGCCTCGGTATCCCCGAGGGGACGGTGAAATCCCGCCTCTTTGACGCCCGAAAGAACGTAAGGAAAGGTATGGAAAACAGTATGGAAAACACGAACAACGAAAGCAAAAATAAACGCCTGTCCTACGCCCCCGCCGATCTGAATATGTGCGGGTGCAACGACATCCCCAGCCATTGGAATTTTTTGCAGGATACCATGGTCAAGCAGATCCTCGTAGCCTGCGCCCGCGAGGGCAAGACCGCCCGCGAGATCTCCGAGGCCATCGGAGTCGCTCCCGTGTACTTTGAGGAGAAGATCGACTACCTGCTGGAGCATAAGTTCATCAAGGAGACTGCCCCCGGCACCTACATCGACGATTTCCCCGTGGTGCCCCAGCAGGCCGACGTAGACATGCAGGTGGCCGCCAATGCCATCCATCTGGCCAATATGCCCCGCGTGACCGCCATCATCCGCGACCTTCTCCCCGAGGCGCGGAAGCTCATCCTCAACGAGAGCGATCTCTCGGACGGGTATCTGCTGTGGTTCCTGTACGTCCGCGCCGCATGGGGTATGAACGATCGCATGATGGAGCTTTACAAGAACGTCTGCCCCCATAAGGTCGCTGAGAACAACGGCAAGCCTTGGCGTCTCTACGGGCGGGTGACTTATCCTGACGACCAGATTATCCGCAAGGGTGAGTACAAGGGCATGACTTGGAGCAATATGCACTACCATTACCGCACCGCCAAACACTTCATCACGGTGGCCAATCTCTACGAAGCCCAGCCCTTCTCCATGAGCCGCGACACCCTCATCACCGAGGGTAACGCCGATCTGGTCATGCGCCTGTGGGAGGATCCCTATGCCGAGTTGACCCCCAACGAGCAGGAGACCGCCGCTCACCTCATTCAAAAGGGCTTCCTCGTGAGCCGCGACGGTGGTATTTATCTCAATGTCCCCGTCATGACCTGGAATGATACGTGGAAGCTGGATGAGCTGTACGCCACAGCTCTGGACGGCATCGCCGCCGAGGTGGTAGAGGATCTCATCAAGGTGGGCGACACCTATATGCTCCCCCACATCCGTCCTGATCTGCTGGAGGAGTATGTTCATTACGTCATGACTCTGTGCTTCTTCTGTGTCAACGAGCTTTTCTGGTACGGCATCAACGAAGGCAGTGATCTGGAGATCCCCGCCGACTACGAGACCTCTGCCGCCGCCATGGCGCTCTACATCCGCTGATCCCCTCCCCCATGGGCAAGCCCCGTGGAGGATTTCCTTGTCCCTCTTGACAGATCCGTACTTTCGTGCTATACTGTCCTTACGGAACACGAAAGGAGCCCCTCATGAAGCGTTTGAAATGGCTGATCCCCCTCATCATCGTCCTCGCCATCCTTCTGATCCCCATTCCCATGCGCATGAAGGACGGCGGCAGTGTGACCTACGCGGCCATCACGTACCAGGTAACGGATTACCACCGCCTCACCGAGGCGGACGGCATCCACGGCTACACCGAGGGCTTCCGCATAGTGATTTTCGGCGTGGAGATCTTTGAGCATACAGAGTTCGTGCCCGACGGAAACGAATAAAACAGTACGACCCCGACGGAAATCCGTCGGG
>JAZOOM010000430.1:0-6857 GCA_045655025.1 Eubacteriales bacterium
TGTCCTCCGCCGACGTGACGGTGGCCTACCTCAACACCTACCATAAGGATCAGACCGTCTACCTCGTGGGCACCAAGCAGCTGGAATCCCAGTTCCGCGCAGGGGGCATCAAACTCGCAACAGGGAAGGAGGACTCCGTGGACGTGGTGGTCTCCAGCTTTGACACAGAGCTGACCTATGAGAAGCTGGACGACGGCTGCCGCCCCATCCGCAATGGCGCTACCTACCTCTGCACCCACCCCGACTTCAACTGCCCCACCGACACGGGCTCCATGCCCGACAGCGGTGCCATCGCTGCCCTCATCACCGCTTCCACGGGAGTCACCCCCCGCTACCTCGGTAAGCCCTACCCCGAGGTGGTGGAGATGATCGAGCGGGTCACGGGCATCTCCCGGGAGAAGACCTGCATCTTCGGCGACCG
Source organism: Eubacteriales bacterium (assembly GCA_045655025.1). Lineage (GTDB taxonomy): Bacteria > Bacillota > Clostridia > Oscillospirales > CAG-272 > CAMEON01. Next base: position 422 of record JAZOOM010000430.1, read on the forward strand.
CCTCTACACCGATATCGCCCTCGGCGCGAAGAATGGCGTCACCTCCATTCTCGTCCTGACGGGGGAGGGAACCTTTGAAGAGGCCATGGAGCTGCCCGAGGGGGAGAAGCCCGCGTTTATTTTCCCGTCCCTCTCGGAAGTGGATGAGGCGGTGTTTGGGTGAGCCTGCCCGCCGTTAGTCACATTCCCCCAAAATCCCGCTGACAAATTGTGTAAAATGTTTCTTTACAAATCCACCGTAAAGTAGTATAATGATGTGGAACAGATGCTTTTTGTTCCGTTCAATTTTTCAAAAGGAGCTGCTACCATGAAACGAACGCTCACGATTTGCCTTATTCTGACCATGCTGCTGGGTCTGCTCCCCGTCATGGCCGTTTCTACGTCTGCCGCCGAATTGCCCGGTGACTGGACCACCTACCGCGCCGCCTCGGAGTACCCCGAAAACAGCGACAAGCCCCAGAAGCCCGAGGCGGGCTACAAGTACACCGACGAGGGCTTCACCGTTGTCCCCGCCGATTACAGCGACACCGCCCCCTTCATGACGGTGCAGACCAAGGAGACCCAGCCCATCAAGGAGGGCATTTACATGGAGTTCCGTGTGGACGATTACGCCTACAACGGCCCCGAGCACAACATCGACAACTGGATCTGTATCAGTATTACCAATAAGCCCAAGGTAGTCCCCGGCACTACCAACTACGGCGGCGGCTGGATGTGCCTCATCCGCGGTAACGGCGGCGGTGCTGAGGCCAAGGCCGAGAGCTGCAACACCATCGAGACCTCGGACAGCCACCCCGGCCAGTTCTCCAATCAGGGTGCTACCTTCATCACCCCCAAGCTGGACGATCAGGGCCGTGAGCTCTACACCCTGGAGGCCGATTGGAACGGCTCCCAGTACGTGTTCAAGATCAACGGCGTGGCTATGGCCGGTATGAGTGCTATCTCCTCTAACCTCCAGAACATGGATCCCAACGGCGAGTTCTACGTGGGTGTCACCCTGTACTCCTCGGTCAAGGACGGCACCGCCGCCATGACCATCCTCAAGTACGGCACCGATAAGGATCACGCCTACCCCCCCAAGGGCAGCGACTCCAAAGATCCCGAGCCCAACCTTCTGAAGGTGGCAGACATCGCTGACCCCTCTACCGTCCCCGAGGGTCAGCCCGCCCTGTACTGGGATGCCTCTGTGGCCTACGCCCCCGGCGGCACGAACGTCAACGTTACCGCTTTGGGCGACAATGCCTTCCGCGTGGAGTTGACCGACGCGTTGGGCTACTTCAGCTGGAACATCTCCCGCGATACCTCCTACAACGGAGCGGATTTCCCCGTCTTTACCGCCCTGCTCCGCAACTACTACGGTGACGGCGGTACCCTGTGGTATTACGGCGGCAACATCCTGGGTGCTACCGATACCAACCGTGCTGTCTGGAATCCCAACGATGGCTTCTACTGGACCGACGGTGAAAACGAGTACGTGCTGGTTACCATCAACCTCTCGGATCTCTGGGAGGGCCGTATCAACGGCGTTCGTATCGACTTCACCGCCCCCGATGGCCTGCGGGAGTTTGATATCCGCTACATGGCCTTCTTCTCCGACGAAGAGGCAGCCGAGACCTTTTGCCGTGCCAAGCTGACTGAGATGGGCGTGAATTCCGATCCCGAGACAGAGCCTGAGACTACTGAGGAATTGACGGAAGCCCCCACCGAGCTTCCCACCGAGACAGAAGTCCCCACTGAAGCACCTACGGAGACTTCTACCGAGACGTCCGCCGAGACTCCAAAGACCGAAAAGGGCTGTGGCTCGGCCATCGGCATGGCCTACACGGGTGTGGTAGCTCTGCTCCTGTCCTGCGGCGTGATCCTGCGCAAGCGGAAGGATTAACCTCACATTGCCCCCGTACCGTCAAGGCTGTCCCGCTTTTGCGGGGCGGCCTTTTGACTTGACCCTACAGGGGGAGGGAACCATGGGCTCTCCTGCCCATCGCTGAAATCGGTCGGCGAAATCCCTCAAAATACACCCGAAAATATAGCGAAATTGCCACTTTACAGGGCAAATGCCGCGTGATATAATAGTATGGGCATCTCTAAAAACTCCCCGCACGGCGAAATGCTGAGTAAACTCAGCCGGCGGAATCTTTTCCGCCCGAGCTTCGCGCCCGAGCCTTGCTCGGGGATCGTCACAAAAATCCTTCGTATTGCGATAGCATATCCACTATACGCGCGGATTTTTGATTAGTGCCCGCAAAGCGGGCTGACGAAAAATCTTCTCGCCTCCGAGCTCGCTCGGCTCTCACCGCACGATGAGTTATTAGAGACGCCCAGTATCATATTGATTCCCATCCCGAAAGGAGACCGTATCGTGAATAAGAAATTACTGCCGGGCATCCTTGCCCTCCTCCTGCTCCTGTCCCTGGGACTTCTGACCGCCTGCGAAGGCGGCAAGACCCCTGCCGACACCACCGCAGGGGATACTCCGGCTCCCACCGATGTTCCTTCTGAGGAGCCCACCTCCGAGACCACAGATCCCGCAGAGTCCGAGACCCCTACCGAGACCGAAGAGACTACCGAGGAACCCACCGAGGAGGTCACCACCGAGGCCGAGACCGACGACGGTATCCCCCTCAATAGCCTCACCATCGGCGGCGTGGATATCAAGAACTACACCCTTGTGGTGCAGGAGGGCGGCGCTGATTGCGTCCGTGACTCCGCCGACGAGCTGATCGAGTACATCGAAAAGGCCACCGCAGGCTTCCGCATCCCCGAGGAGGCCTCCGACTATGAGATCGTCATCGGTGTCACCGACCGCGACACTGATAAGGTCACCGCCGCCCGTGCCGAGGTCAAGCTGGACGGCTACACCCTCCTCATGGATGGCAACCGTCTCTACATCACGGGTAGCTGTGACCGCGGTACCATGTACGGCGTGTACTGCTTCCTCGAGGACTATATCGGCGTGCGCTTCCTGGCCAAGGACACCACCGTTATTATCAATCAGGACTCCGTAGCCGTCCCCGCCGACGTCCATACCACCCATAACCCCTATTTTGAGATGCGGGACACCTACTGGTACGACATGCGCTACGACCAGATCACAGCCAACCACGCCAAGGACAACAGCTTCTATGACAGCTCCACCCCCGTCTCGTCTATTGGCGGCGGCATCGGCTACGCAGGCCGCTTCGTCCATACCATCAACCTCCTGCAGGATCTGCCCTATCAGGGCAACGTCCAGCCCTGCCTCACCGACGAGAACGTCTACCAGCTGGTGCTGTCCAACGTCCGTAAGTGGCTGGACGCCAACCCCGAGGCCACCATCATTTCGGTCTCCCAGAATGACTCCGATCCCGGCAAGCTGGGCTGTCAGTGCGCGAATTGTAAGGCCATCGACGATGCCGAGGGGTCTCCCATGGGCTCCCTTCTGACCTTCATCAATCGCATCGCAAACGACATTAAGGACGACTACCCCGGCGTGTACGTGGACACCCTCGCCTACCGCTACACCCGTAAGGCGCCCAAGAACATCAAGCCCGCCGATAACGTCATCATTCGCCTTTGCTCCATTGAGTGCTGCTTCACCCACGCCCTGTCGGATGAATCCTGCTCCAAGAACAAGTCCTTCAAGAAGGATATTGAGGAGTGGGCGGCCATCTGCGACAACCTCTACATCTGGGACTACACCTACAACGCCGAGACCTACTTCACCTTCTTCCCCAACTTCGACGTCCTGTGGGATAACGTGAACTTCTACAAGGATCACAACGTTACCGGCGTGTTCCTGGAGGGTCAGCAGGTATCCGTCTCGGGTGAATTTGCCGAGCTTCGTTCCTACCTTCTGGCCAAGCTCCTGTGGGATCCCGACATGACCGAGGAGGCATACTACGCCTACATGGATGAGTTCCTGCAGCACTACTACGGCGCAGGCTGGGAGAAGATCAAGGAGTACATGACCACCCTGACCGAGCACGGCAAGGTGCATAACCCCCACGTGGGCATCTTTGACAAGGGTGACAAGATGTTCCCCGCCGTGGACGAAAAGGGCAAGCGCAACACCAAGCTCAGCCGCGATATGCTGGATCTGTGGCTGGAGGCCTATGAGCTGGCCGAGACCGAGGAGCAGAAGGCTCACGTGGAGAAATCCTCCATTCAGGCCTACTATCTCTGCCACCTCAGCGGCTCCTCCGCCGATCGCATCAAGCACCTCAAAAAGGTCTACGAGCTGTGCGAGAAGTACGGCATCGAGTACTACAAGTACGTCCAGCCCATGCCCGATTCTTCCAAGTCCAATGATCTGAACAGCTTGATCTGATCAGGCAAGGAGAGAGGCCGCCCCGATTCGGGGCGGCCTTTTGGGTGGGGAACGGTATGGATTATTTGACGTATTCGGCGAGGCCATAATCCTGTAAATACTGATTGAAATACTTCATATACGATTCCCGATTTTCCTCAAAATCCTTCCATGCGACGGATATGAGTCGGTACGCTTCGGCAATTTCCTTCTCGCAGTCCTCTCTGTTACCGAGCCGCTTATGGCAAGCGGCGATGCACTGGTGAAAGCTCCAATGGAAGGTCTGCATCCCGTCCCACAGGTATTGGTCGGCGGGGTCGTCGTAATAGTCGGTCAGCAGGAAGGTGGTCAGCACACGGAGTCCTTTGCGGTAGCATTTCAGCGCCTCGGGAATGTAGTCGGCGGGGGTGTAGTCGCGGAAGGTCACCTCGGGGTGCTTATCCATAAAGAACCAAGAATTGCCCTCCTCCATACAGGCCTGATACAAGCCTTGCAGATGGTGGCATCTTGACCAGATCGCCCCCTCCTGCTTGTCCCGTCCCGATAGGCGAAACGCCATGGCTCCGTGGCGAATGTTATAGTCTAGGGGCAGGGTCTCCAGAACCTCCTTGGCCTTGGCATACTCGTCCTTTTTCAGGTAAGCCGCCGCTTGGACATCCTTGGCGTTACACACGCGGAGAAAATCGGTGCTTTCGGTAATGATTCTTTGGGACAGCTCGATCATTTCGTCCAAATGGGTCAGATTATTTTGGTCGCGCAGGGTATATTCGTACGCGTTCAGAAGCGCGGTCAGCAATTCCTCGTTGCCGGGATATTCCTGCAGCGCCGATTTTATGATCTCAACGTATTTTGGCGTATCATCAAAGAAATATTCCCCGGCACCGTCAATGATATTTTGAATTTTTGCCTTCATTTCTTTTACGTCGTAGTCGAACAGCATATCCAGCGAAACCTCAAAATAACCTGCAAGGACGGGAATCATTTCCATATCGGGATAGGTCAGCCCCATCTCCCACTTGCTCACCGCCTGCGGGGACACCAACAGCACCGACGCCAACGCCTCTTGGGTAACGCCCTTCTTTTTCCGCAGCTCGCGGATTTTGTTTCCAATATTGATCTGTGTCATATAGACCTCCAAAATTTCATGTTTTCCGTGACGCGCTTCACTGGATTTAGAATACCATAAAATTGGTTTTCCGTCAACAACTTGATTTTAGAATAAAAACAACTTATGGTTGAGGCGGTTGAATAGGCCTATTCTGAACACATACGTCTGTGCAGCAGTACGATCATATTACCGGACAGCATAGAAAAAGGCCACCTCTGATCGGGGCGGCCTTTTGGCATCCTATATTCATTTGCGCGGCATAATAGACCTTACCGAACAGCCTCCATCGCCTTCTTCAAGGTCTCCCACAAGGTCTTGGCGATGACCTCCGCCCCCGCAGGGGAAGCATGCCCGCCATCGGGACAGAAGAGATCCACCTCGGGATGGGCATCCATCTCCGCCCACCATGTCTCACCCACAGGGGCAAGCAGAATCCCCAGCTCGGCAGAGGCCGCCTCATACGTCGCGGTGATCTCCGCCTGCAGATGCCGCTCGTGCTTCTGGCTCCAAGTGGTGTACAGAATGGGATACGCGCCGCCCTCCTTGGCCAGTGCCATGAGCTTTTTCAGAGACTCCACCATGTGTCCGCCGGGATCGAGGGGATGGGCGTGCTCCTGAAAGATGGCAAAGTCATACCCACCAAAGCGGAGATTGAAGGGAACGTCGGGCTCGTGGACATGCTGATGGAGCGTCCAGCCGCCGTGAGCGTTCATGGCCACTTGGCAGTCGATTCCCTCGGCCGCCGCCAGCTTTTGGACGAGGTAGGGAATATCACAGTTGTAGGTGTGGCTGTTGCCGACGAACAGGATCTTGACGGTTTTCATGGTAGACGGTAGACCTCCCACATGGTATTGATGAGGTCATTATACCACGAAACTACCGAAAATGCAAGACGTTTCGCGATTTTCGCGGATGGAAGACAAGAAGAGCAAACCTGTGGTTGAATTCATCCCTTGCCACTTGATTTCTTTAGGGAAGTGTGGTATAATACAATAGAATTCAAATTGCTGTTTATCGGTGCGAAGGAGCACGGCCTCCGGCGG
>JAZOOM010000431.1:0-3093 GCA_045655025.1 Eubacteriales bacterium
TTTGCATTTTGCATTTTGCATTCAAAAAACTCCGTCGAGCCTAAATCTGAACTAACCAAAAAAACACCATGAAACATAATTACACCATCATCGACTCCCACTGCCACGTCTACCCCGAGAAGATCGCGGCGAAGGCGGTGGAGTCCACCGATCATTTCTACGATACCCACGCCTTTGGGCTGGGAACCGTCACCGACCTGTTGACAAAGGGCGCGGCGGCGGGGTGCGACGGCTACGTGATCCAGTCCGTGGCCTCTACTCCCCATCATGTGGAGTCCATCAACCGTTTTATTGCCACGGCCATATCCGAGGCCGAGAGCCAAGGGCAGAGCGGCAAGCTCACGGGGCTGGGCACCCTCCACCCCGACCATCCCGATCTGCGAGGGGCGGTGAAGGACATTCTCTCCCACGGCCTCCACGGAGTCAAGCTCCATCCCGATATGCAGAAATTCTGCATGGACGATCCCAAGGCCTACCCCATCTACGAGCTGTGCGTGGAGTACAATCTCCCCATCCTCATGCACATGGGCGATCCCCGCTTCGACTACTCCCATCCCGATCGCCTCTACCGCGTGCTGACCGACTTCCCCACCCTCACGGTGGCAGCCGCTCACATGGGTGGCTGGGCGAACTGGGACTACGCCTGCGAGCGGCTATCCGACTTCCGAAACCTCTACGTGGACACCTCCTCCAGCATGGCGACCCCTGCCAAGGAGTACGGCATTGAGCCTCACGTGGAATCCCTTACCCCCGAGCATACCGCCGCCCTCATTCGCAAGTGGGGGGCGGAGAAGGTGCTGTTCGGCTCGGATTACCCCATGTGGTCGCAGGAGGAAGACCTGCGCGTGTTCTTTGAAATGGGACTGACCGAGGAAGAGAACCGTTTGATCTTGTCCGAGAACGCCCGTCGGGTGTTTCGGATCGAGTAACCTCCATGAAAACAATGAAACCCACCCGCGAAAAACGGGTGGGTTTTGCTTTGGTGATGGGTTATTTGTCTGTATCCTTCCGGATATCGTTGTACATTCTCTCGTACATTTCCAGCAGTTTCATGATGTTCAACTCCCGGGTCTTGAACACGTTGCAGACCTGCTCTACCTGTGCGGTGATGGCTTCTGCCATGGTCTCGTCGCCGTCCTCACTCTCCCCGTCCAGCATGGCGAGGGCGTTGGTGAGGTGGCGGAGGGAGGCGTTGTCGTCCTCGGTCATGTGCTTGCGGAGGGATTTGATATCCTCAAAGATCTCCTTAGCGGTCAGCTTGGTTTCTTCCATGTGATGCTCCTTACTTGACGATCAGCTCCATGGCCACGGTGCTGATGGCGGGCTCGGCGGGGATCTCTAGAATGCCCTTGTCCACCATGGCGTCCAGCAGGATGCCGCGGATCTTCCACATGGAGGAGGAGGCGCAGTAGGGAAGCTGATCCTCCAGCACGGCATGTCCCTCGTGGCGGAGCAGGGAAACCATACGGTCAAAGACGGCTTGAGTGGACGCTTGCAGGGTAGCGTAGGCGGGGAGGGCGGCGATCTTGGCCTGAATGGCCTTCTTTTCATCCCCGCGGAAGGTTATGACGTTGGGGATCACGCGGCCTTCCTCGGTGACGGAAACGGTGTAGGGGTTGCGGCGGTCGAAGATCTCCTTTTCGGTGGGGGTCAGGGTGTTTACGCTCCGATCCTCCGCAATCAGTTCGCCGATGAGCTTGACGGCGGGGGAGTTCCAGGTAGCGGCGCGGAACCACATATCCCATTTGCCGATCTGGTAGCTCCAGAACTCGGTGCCGTCTCCCATCATGGAGCCGGTCTGTCCCACGAACCACTCCTCTTCGATGCCCTCGCCCTCGTAGCCGATGAAGCCCCAGCTGTCTTCGGGATGCTTGTGCTTCACGGGGAATTCGTGGGTGTGACCCTTACAGCCGAAGACGCATTGATCCAGCAGCGCCAGAGTCGCGTACCACTTTACATCCCCGTCGGTCATGTCCGCGGGGACAAAGCAACCTGCGCGGTAGATGGGGATGATCTGCTGCAACAGATCATCGTACTGATCCGCCCAACTTCGGGTCATGAGGATCAGCTCGTTGCGGATAGCCACTTGAAGATCGCGGCTTTCAATGAAAAAGTTGGTGACGTAGCGGTTTCCTACCGCCTTGAGAAGTCCCGCGTCAACCAGCGCGGCGATCTCCTCCTCCATGTAGGGCATGGCCACGCCCACGGCCACCGATAGCTCCTCGGCGGTAGACGGGTTGTTGCTGGCTTCCAGCAGAATATTCTTGGGGAGCATGCGCTGTACCGCGGAAAAAGGCAGACCGCTGGCCTGACCTCCGCTGGATACGAAGCGCACTTCCTCGGGTTTATAACTTTTCGATCCAAATTCTCTTGCCATATTCATTCCCTCCTTGAGAAGATTACGGGAGCGGAACAGACGGGATTTCACCGTGCCCTCGGGCTGACCCAAGGACTTGGCAATATCGCCCACCGATCTGTCCTCGATGTAGTAGGCCACCACCACCTCGCGAAAGTCCCGACCCAGAAAAGCCAGCTCGCGGCGCAGGACGGCCATTTCCTCGTCGTGTGCGTACTCGTCGGCCACCGATGGTGCGGTATTGTACCCGCCTGCGGTGAGCAGATTCTCGGTTTCGGGGTCGTCGGGGGAGATGAAGGATGCAAGCTCTCCGCGGCGGTGCTTGGTCTTGGCCCACAGGGCGTAGCGATTGCGCGCGATCTGCCATACCCATGCGGGGAAGTTCAGCACATCCACCCCCTCGTGGAGGGCGGTGAGGATCTGGTAGGTAATATCGGATGCCAGCTCCTCGGCCTCGTGAGAGTCGCCCGTCTTGCGGAGGCAGTAGTAGAAGATTTTGCCCATGTACTCCTGCCCGTAGATCTCGGCCAAACGTTTGTTTTCGGTGTCGGTCATGTTCCTCACTCCTTTCGTCCATATAGTGTGTGGAAGGGGGAATCGGTTGCAAGGATTTTGGGGAATTTTCAAATTTGGGTTTATCGGCCAGGGCTCTGCCCTGGACCCGCTTAAGGGACTTTTGAAAAAGTCCCTTAAGAATCCTCAAAACTTTCAAAAAAGGTATTATTAAATAATGTTTT
>JAZOOM010000432.1:0-1730 GCA_045655025.1 Eubacteriales bacterium
CCCTCCACGGTAGCCCCGAAGGCGTGGGCGATCTTCACGATCTCGCGGGTGTCGGTAATGTTCTTTTGATAGTCCCCCGCCGAGCCGTCGAACATGACGCTGGAGAAGCCCAGCTGCAGGGCCTCCATGCAACGGTCAAAGGTCAGACCGTGGTCATAATGCACCACCACAGGCACGCTTGCCCGCTTGGCGGCGGCGATGACCGAGGGGGCGATGAGCTTCAGCTCGCCGTGGGGGAGCAGTACCTCGGCGGTGCCGATGATGACGGGGGAGCGGCACTCCTCGGCGGCGGCGATGACCGCCTCCAGCATATCGGTGTCGGTGGTATTGAAAAGGCCGACGGCGTAACGGTTTTTCTGCGCGTCGGCAAGGACGGTGTTGAGGTTGACGAGCATGGTGGGACTCCTTTTCTATGTATGATGGGGCAAATTTGAGTATGGGGCAGAGCTCTTGAGATAGCATGCTGACAGAATGCGATCATCTCGCATATCCTGTATTCGAATACAACATAGCGAGGTGGTTTTTATGTACCGGAAACAGGAGGGGATTCGATTCGAGAGGCTTTTGAGATACCGTCCCACAGCGGTGGCGGTGATGGAGGGAAGCCATTCATATCCCAGCATCAACGGAACGGTCAAGTTTTATCAAACGGCATATGGCGTGCTGGTGGTGACGGAGCTTGAAGGGATGCCCAATGGGCATCCCATTGGGCGGGGAATGTGCGAAGCGCCGATTTTTGCGTTTCACATTCATGATGGGAATGCTTGCACAGGAAATGAAGCAGACCCCTTTGCCGACGCGGGCGTGCATTTGAATCCTTATCAATGTCCGCATCCCTACCATGCGGGAGATTTACCGCCCCTTTTCGGCGCGAACGGGATGGTTTTCTCGGCAACCCTCACCGACCGTTTTACTGTAGGGGATATTCTTGGAAAAACCGTGATCGTTCACAGCTCCTTCGATGATTTCACCACACAACCCGCAGGAAATGCCGGAAGTAAGATCGCATGCGGAAAAATCGTAGCAGTGAATGGGGGGTACTGAAAAGCCGACCGATCTGTTCCGTCAGACAGCTCGTAAAAACGGCAATTTGAACTCAATCCTCGATCTCGGGGTTTCTTACAATACGGGGATCGGTAAACACATCCGTCTCATCGGTGCTGTGGGTGGAAAACTCCGAGATCACCGCGCCCTCCTCGCCGCCGACGAACCAGTGGAGAGTACCGGGCATGAGGGTGTACTGCTGACCGGGCTCCAGGATCGTCTCGGTGAAGACCGTCACGTCGGTCTTGGGCAGGGGAATGGAAATATCCTCGGCCTTGGCAGAGGGGTTCGCGTCGGTGTAGAGGTAAACACGGCCGTAGCGGCAGCGGAAGGTCTCCTCCTTGCCGTCCTGTCCGTTCGTGGGGACGTGGCGATGCTCGGGACAGCACTGACCGGGAAGCAGTACCATTTCCTTGGCGCAAACGCGGTCGGTGTTGACGTAGACCACCAGCTGGAGACCCACGTCGGCCACCATGCCGAGGCCGAAGTCTGCCACCTCCATGTTGGCCTGTTCCTCCTCAGTGAGGATGATGTGGGCTTTATTGAAGTATTCCAGAGCCAGATTTTGACGGGCGATGATTTCGGATCTTTTCATGGTGGTGTTCCTTTCTTGTTTTCAAATTTGGGGTTATCGGTGCGTTGGATTGCGGCTATGCGGGGGGTGCAGGGGGCTTCGCCCCCTGCAC
>JAZOOM010000433.1:0-6629 GCA_045655025.1 Eubacteriales bacterium
CCGTTCTTCTGCGCCTGCTGGGCCAGCCAGTCCATAAGGAGGACGCCCATCTCGTTGCCGGAGATCAGCACGTAGTCGCCGTCGTGCGGAATGGCGGTGCCCATGCGGTCGGCGTCGGGGTCGGTGGCGACGACGAGGTCAGAGCCTACCTCGTCGGCGATCTTCATACCGATGTCGAAGACCTCCTTGTACTCGGGGTTGGGCTTGGATACGGTGGGGAAGTCACCGCTGATGACCATCTGCTCGTCTACGGTGTAGAGGTGCTTCAGGCCGGTGCGGCGAAGGATCTCGGGGACGAGACGGTAGCCCGTGCCGTGGAGGGGGGAGTAGACGATCTTGAGCTCGTCAGCCACGGCTTTGACAGCCTCGGGATTGACGGCTTGTGCCTGCACGCAAGCGAGGTACTTCTCGTCCATGTCAGCCCCCAGCATGATGATCTTGCCCGCGGCCAGAGCCTCGTCGAAGTCGGCAAGCTTGACATCCTCAAAGATATCCAGCTTCTGCATGGTGGCGCTCACCACGTCGGCGTGCTCGGGGGGGAGCTGTGCGCCGTCCTCCCAGTAGGCCTTGTAGCCGTTGTACTGCTTGGGGTTGTGGGAGGCGGTGATGTTGATACCCGCCACGCAGTGAAGCTCACGGAGAGCGAAGGACAGCTCGGGGGTGGGGCGGAGCTCGTCGAAGAGGTAGGCGGGGATGCCTGCGGCGGCCAGCACGCGTGCGGCGGTTTTGGCGAAGAGCTCGGAGTTGTTGCGGCTGTCGTAGGCGATGGCAACACCGTCAGCGGTGCGGCCTTCCTCGATGATCAGCTGAGCCAGACCCTGGGTGGCGTAGGCCACGGTATGGACGTTCATGGCGTTCATACCCACCTTCATGGTGCCGCGCAGACCTGCGGTGCCGAAGGAGAGGTAGTCGGTAAAGCGGAGCTGGATTTCCTTGTCATCGTCCTTGATGGACAGAAGCTCGGCGCGCTCGGCGTCGGAGAGCTTGTCGGAGGTCAGCCAGCGGTTGTAGTTGTCGAGATAGTTGGGCATGGGGGTGATTTCCTTTCTGTATGTGATATTTTTATTTATGAAGATTGAGAGTCAGGGCTTCTTCACCTGACTTCCGCCCCACTCCACTACGGTAAAGCCGTCGCGGGCCGGGGTCTCAAAGGTTTGAGGATTGATCTCCACCGCCTCGTCGGAGGGGTAGTAGGCCATGAATACGCGGAGCAGGCTGTCGGGGGCGGGGGTGATCTCCAGCACCGCGCCGTCTGTGTAGGCGTCGGTCTGGAATGCAATCACGTTGTAGGGATTCTCCTGCATCAGCGGCAACCAGTAGATGATGAACTCGTTGGCCTCCCGGGGCGTCAGACCTTGTTCGGCCAATGCCCACTCAAGGAATGCGGCGGTGTCTTCACCCTTCACGCAAAAGCCCTTGGAGAAGTCCCACTCGGTGGCTTGGATGCCCTCCCAGTAGAGGCAGTAGTATTCTTTTCCGTCGGGGAAAATCAGGGTACCGTCGGGGTGAGCGGTGAAGTTGTCCCAGCCCTTGCTGTAGTCGGGGTAGGTGCAGGTGAGGCGGCCGTCCAGCGTCAGGGCGACGGAGATTTCGGTGGGAGTTTCGGGGTAGAGGTAGATGACAGGTTTGGCGTCGGGAACCATGACAACAATGGTTTTGGCGACAATAATGGGAATGTCATTGGGGTTTTGGGAGCGCTCAATGGTGTCGAAGGTTACATTAACACTATCGCCTTTGCACCACGATGAAGTATCCTCATTTTGGGGGATACGCACGTAGACCTCGTCGCCGTATTCCTCTCGGTGAACTTGAAACAGACTGATGCGGATTAAGTCTTCACCGCAGATTGCCTGAACCGATCCGCCAAGGGTTCTTTCCTCCACGGTTTCGGTATAGATATCCTCGGGATTCATGATAGGCGAATTTTCGGTTACGTGTTCCCGTGGGAACGTGGGCGGGGCGCACCCGAACAGGGATACGGTCAGGAGGGCACACAGGGCAAACAGAAGCAGTTTTTTCATGGTGAGATCTCCTTTCGTTTTTGAGGAACGGCGGGAGCAAGCCCCCGCCCTACGGATCAGGGATTCAATTCCTTCTCGAACACATGATACCCCGCGCCAACGGTGGTCACTTTGCCGTTGAAGTCCACGTCGGCGGTGACACCGAAGGGGGTCTGGACAAACAGGTAGAGCTTGCCGTAGCGCTTGGACCAGCGCACCGAGATCTCGCCCATGATGGTATCCACCACGGCGTGGCAGGAGGTCAGCTTCTCGGGGAAGTAGGGCTTGATGGAGACACGGCTGAAGCCCGGCTCGGTGGGGATGATGCCGCCGAGGTAGGCGTAGAACCAGTAGCCCACCGCGCCGTACATGGGATGGTTGTGGGAGTTCATGTTGGGGTTCTTCTTCAGCTCGAAGCGCTCCCAGATGGTGGTGGCCTCGTTCTGGAACATGTAGCCGAAGGAGGGGTATTCCTCGGAGGTGATGACCTTCCACGCGTCCTCCAGATAGCCGAACTTGGTCAGCATATCCATGAGGTAACGGGTGTTGAGGTTGCCCGTGGTGAACTTGTAGTTCTTCTCCACCAGATCGGCACGCATGACCTCGGCGGCCTTGGCCTCGCACTCGGCGGGGAGGATGCCCAGCCACAGGGCGAAGGCCTGACAGCCCATGGAGCCTGTGGCTACCTTGCCAGTCTCGGGGTCGAACCACTTGTCCAGGAAGGCCTTGCGGACGTACGCGGCCTTTTCGGTGTACTTGGCCTCGGCCTCGGTTCTGCCCGTGCGGCGGGCGAAGTCGGCGAGGAGCTTGCAGTTGTAGTAGGAGTAGCCCGTGGACATGACCACACCGGGGGTCACCGCGCTGGGGGCACCCTCGTCGCTGAGGCAGGCGTAGGCGGGAGCCGCCCAGTCGCCGTAGTAGGAGTAGTCCACCGTGCCGTCGGGACTGCGGGACAGGAGGAAGTCCTCCCAGGCGGCCATGCCGTCGAAGAACTCGTCCACAGTTCCCAGCTCACCGTAGTGCATCAAAGCCTCCTTGGCGGCCACCAGATAGGAGGAGCAGACGGGATCGGCGGGAAGACCGCCGTAAATGAAGGGGGCGCAGCAGGTGAACTGTCCCTCGGCGCGTTGCTCGTTCTTGATGTCCTGCAGGATCTTGGGGAGGATGCGGGAGGCATCGAAGTTGTAGGGGGTCTCCTCAAAGCGCACCGTGGCATCGTTCATCCATGCCATGCGCTCGTCGCGCTGGGGGCAGTCGGTGAGGATGGAGTGCATATTGTCCCGCTCGGTCATGACGAGAGCCTCCTGAATGGCGTTGACCATAGGGGAGCCTGAGCGGAAGGAGGAGCGGTTTTCCAGATCGGTGTGGATGAGCCACGCGTCGATCATCTCGGGCTCCAGATAGTCCAGACCCGTGACCTGGCAGTAGCGGAAGCCGTGGTAGGTGAACAGGGGGGCCCAGAATTCCAGATCGCGGTCGTCGCCTGTGGCGATGTAGGTGTCGGTCTGCTTGGCACTGCGGAGGGTGTCGGTGTAGACGGTGCCGTCCTCGTTCAGCTCCTCGGTGAAGGTCAAGGTGATGATCTGTCCTGCCTTCAGGTTATCGGGCAGCCAAAGCTCGGCCACACCCGCTAGATTCTGTCCGAAATCCACCACGAACACCCCGGGCTTGGGGGAGGTGATCTCCTTGGGCTCGTAGAACGTATGGGTGGTGATGGGCTGGAGGATCATGGGGCGCATCTCCCCGCCGGGGGCGGCGGTGGTCTTGACGGGGATCTTGTCGCAGTCTTCAAATTCGATGTTCAGGGAGGCGTCAAAGGTCTCGCCGTTGAAGATGGAGGAGGTGCGGGGGTCAAGGGCGCACTCCCAAGTCGTGTCGGTGGAGATATCCTCGGCGGTGCCGTCCTCGTAGGTGATATGCAGGTAGGCCCACAGGACGCTGTCGCCGTAGAACTCAATATCCCGTTTGCCCAGAATGTTCCAGAAGAACTCCGAACCGTTCTTGCGCCAGCCAGGAGCGACCTCGATCTCCAGCTCGTTTTCGCCCTCCTGCATTTGACTCATGGGCAGGGGGGAGACGCGGTAGTAGCAGGTCTTGGCGTAGTTGGCGTGGGCGGGGTCAAGGCGCACTCCGTCAATGGTCTTGCCGTTGAGCATGGCATCGTGGTAGCCCAGACCGCAGTAATACAGCACCGCGTTCTTCACGGGCTTGTCCACGGTGAACTTCTTGACGAACCGCAGTACCCGCTCGCCCTGATCCTCACGGGAAGTGATCCACTCCCCGGGGAAGTTATCGAGACACCCGTTGAACAGGGTCACGGAGTCGGGCTCGGTCTTCTCGGTGGCGGACTCCACCGTGACGGTGACCGTGGCGTAGACCCCCGCGGGGAAGGTAAAGCCGTCCAGCGGTGCGGACTGGCGGGAGGTCTCCACGCGGCCGCTGTCATAGACGGTCTCGCCGTCGATCTCTACGGTGAGGGTGTAGGCTACCTGCTTGTCGTCGGGGTTGCCGCCGCCCACCGCCCAGGACAGAACGGGGGTGGCGTGCTTCTGGGAAAACTCGCATATGGGGGAGAGGACGGGGGTGCCGTCCAGATAGATTTGTCGGATGTAGATCATGGTCGTAAGTCCTTTCAGAAATTTGGTAGGTGCGCCCCTACCTGTGAAATGATTGATTATGAAGTAACGGTACTCGTCACGATACCTACTCAAGAATATCATACCACTTTCGGAGGAAAAAGTCAAGAAGAATCCGTCGAATTTGCCGAAAATTTCCTGTTGGCTGGTGGAGAAATTGGTCGAATCCCTTGACATTTTCCCCACTTTTGCGTATAATAGTAGAACAGATGTTTCAAACACAGGAGGTATCGCCATGTCCGTAAGACTCACCGCCGCCACCCCCGCTTTGCAGACCGCCGCGTCCGAGCTGGAAAGCTATCTGGATCGCATGGGTGTCCCCGCCGACGCCCTTTCCTGTACCCTGACCGAGGATTCCGCTCTTCCCGCCGACGGACTCCGCGTCACCGTGAAAAACGGGGAGATCACCCTGTCCGGCGGCAACGAGCGAGGGTTTCTGTACGCCGTGTACCGCCTCCTCGAGGAGCTGGGGTGCCGCTTCTACGCCGAGGATACCGAGGTTATCCCCACCCTGACCGCGGAGGAAGCAACCGCCGCCCTCCCCGAGGGGCTGGATGTCACCGAGGTCTCCCCCTTTGAGTTCCGCGACCTCTACTGGACCTGCACCTACCGCCCCGACTTCGCCGTGAAGCGCCGCATCAACGCGGGCTTGGCGGGGGGCGGCTCCCACAGACGTGAGATCCCTCCCGAGTGGGGCGGTTGCATCGGCTACGCAGGCCCCCATTTCGTCCATACCTTTGAGCGCCTGATCCCTGCCGAGGAGTTCTTTGAGACCCATCCCGAATACTTCTCCATGATCGGCGGCGAAAGATCCGCCAAGCACCTCTACTCCCAGCTCTGCCTCTCCAACCCCGAGGTGCTAGATATCGTGGTGGAGCGGGTCAAGGGCTGGCTCCGCGACAATCCCCTCTCACGGATCGTGTCGGTGTCCCAGAACGACAGCTTCGTCATTGAGTCCTACTGTACCTGCCCCGCCTGCGCCGCTGTGGACGCCGAGGAGGGCTCTCCCGCGGGTAGCCTCATCCGATTTGTCAACGCCGTGGCCGAGGCCATCGAGCCTGAATTCCCCGACGTGGCGGTGGATACCCTGGCGTACCAATATTCCACCATTCCTCCCAAGCTGACGAGGCCCCGTCACAACGTCATGGTGCGGATGTGCACCGGCGGCTGTTCCTCCCACACCATTGAGGAGTGCCCCCGCAACGCACACACCAAGTCCTGGATCGAGGGCTGGGAGCGCATCTGCGACCGCCTCTACATCTGGGATTACACCACCGATTTTGCCCAGTATCTCAACCCGTACCCCAATCTGCCTACCCATCAAAGGAACGCTCAATACTTTGCCGCTCACAGCGTCAAGGGTGTGTTTGAGCAGGGTAATTACACGGGCGGAAAGAGCGGTGAGTTTGGGGATCTGCGTGCCTATATGCTGGCGAGAGCCCTGTGGAATCCCGACGAGGCTATCGACACCGAGGCCTTTATGGAGGCCTACTACGGCGGCGGCGCGCCCTTCGTGCAGAAGTATCTGGATTACATCCATGAAAAGGTCAAGGATCTCCACTTCAATCTGGTCATCTCCGCCGCAAATCTCTGGAATCCCCTGATCCCCGACGAGGATATCCCCATGCTGGACGCTCTGTGGGCAGATGCCTATAAGGCCGCTCTGGAGGGGGGCACCACCGCGGGCGGGAACGGCATTTCCGCAGAAAAAGCCGCCGAGCACGTGGAGCGGTCGGGACTCTGCCACCGTTGGTTCAAGCTGGACGGCAAGCGGGGTGAGTTTGCCGATGAGGCCGCCTTCGAGGGGCTCATGCAGGCCTTCTACGCCGACTGCAAGCGGCTGGGCGTGGAGCGGCTCAACGAGGGTGCAAACGTGCCGTGGGTTGAGGTGGAGTAATGTACCGTCTTCCCTGTACCATTGAGTATATCCACCGCGAGATCTGCCCGCCTGCGTGGATCCTGACCCTGTCCCGCGCCGATCTGCCGCAGTTCA
>JAZOOM010000434.1:0-12925 GCA_045655025.1 Eubacteriales bacterium
CCGAACAGGTTGGGAAAGCGAGCGAGAGAGCTTCAGAAGTTATCGACAGAAGAATTCGTCGGGACGAGGCACTGTGGTGGCTCCGACTCGCACTCACGGCAGTTCCGATGCTGTTAGTGCTGCTCTTATGGGTGCACGTGGGATTGCAAATGTAGGCAGTATCATCGAGGATGACGGCGAGGAATCTGAGGAAGAAAAGCGAGAACGAGAAGCGAGAAACGCAGGTGAAGCTGTCGGGGTTCTCGTAGGTGGCGCCTTAGGTGTTGCCATTGAACTCGCCGAAAGACAAGCCACGCCAACAGATGATATTGACGATGGCGAGGACGAAGGATTTGAAATTACGATGTGAGAAAGGATGATGATATGACTTGGAAAAAGTTTTGGAAACGAGTGAACGCTCTTCTTCACGATAACCGCACTGTGCTTCGTGACGGCGAAGACATTGAAGATTGGGGAGAAGTTCAGCGACAGCAGCGTGAGAAAGAAGCTGAAAGGCAGAAAAAGGAACAGGAAATCCTCGCCATGTGGTTTCTGCGCGAGGAATATATCAATGCAGGTTGGTTCAAACGTCTTCTTCTGCGGATAGAGTTCGTTTTCCGTGATACGCGCGGAGAGAGCCACATACCTCAAATACCAAAGCACATCCGTATGGAGATTGCCCGTTGTCTTCTGCCTGATATTATCGCATACTATGAATCGGAGCAGGGACAAAAGGAGTTTGCCGAATGGAAGGCACAACAAGAAGCTCTCAAAAAGGAAAAGAGCGAGGTCGCGTAACCTCGCTCAGAAATAGCGTCAATATGATAGTTTAATAGTAAAAAACAAATCCGAACCAATTTCGATTTACGAAATAGTTCGGATTTGTTACGTTTGGTGACCCGGACGGGAATCGAACCCGTGTTACCGCCGTGAAAGGGCGGTGTCTTAGCCGCTTGACCACCGGGCCATATAGTGAATACCGCTCCCCGTTCGGGAAGCGGTACGTATGGTAGCGGAAACCGGATTTGAACCTGTGACCTACCGGGTATGAACCGGTTGCTCTAGCCAGCTGAGCTATTCCGCCGTGCGGTTGCTTTTCACAACGCTTGCATATTATAGCACAAGCAGATGGATTTGTCAAGGGGTTTTTGAAATATTTTTTCGAAAAATTTGATATTTTTTGGGGTAGAATTCTGTGCTTGGAAGCGTTTGTGCAAGTTGCTTACAACGGCGTTGGGGCAGGGCGGAAATGTTGTGGATTTGTATTGACAAGCGAGGGAGAGTATGGTATAATGAAGGCAATCAAGGGATCCATCCCTTTTTTTCGAAAGAGAGGTTTACACTCGTATGAGGAAAATGAACGGAAAACGCCTCAGCCTGTGGCTGGCGATCGCCCTTTGCATGACGCTTGGGCTGTTTATGCTGGTTGGCTGTGTCTCGACCCCCTCCGAGGAGCCCACCGGAATTCCCACCGAAGAGCCCACCGGAATTCCCACCGAAGCGCCCACCGGAATTCCCACCGAAGAGCCCACCGAGGAAGGAACGGAAGAACCTACCGAGGACGTGACCGAGACTCCCTCCGAGGAGCTGAAGGGCTGGGAACAGGACACCGGTAAGTTCAACGACGGTGTCGTTGTGTACGATAAGCTGGTGGAGACCGAGGTTCACGCCGCGTATCCCGACGACAAGCTGGGTCAGATCATGAACGCGGGGGATGACGGTGTGATCAACACCTTCCATGCGGATTTTTCTGACAACGATCCCACCGTGGGCGGCAACGCCTCGGTTCGCGCGGCCGGCGCTACCGACTGCCGTGACGGCGTGCTGTATTCTCCCTTTGATGCCAATTCCCCCACTCTGACGGGCGGCGCATGGACGACTTGGGGACCCAATCCCTCTTCCTCCGTGAAGAACTACAAGCAGGCTCAGCTGTCCGTGGATTGGACGGTTGTCTCTGCGGGTAGCGGCGCATGGCTCAACGCTATGTGGGGCTGCTACGTTTCCAACTACACCTACAAGATTCCCGACGGTCCCGGCGACGGTCTGTGGATCTCCTTTGTGCCTGCGGGCAACAAGATCACCGTTTACCATCCCGATGAGGCCACCTGGCCTGCCGGCTGGGCAGACGTACCCGTGGAGGCAGGAATGCTGAACGGCAAGCACCACGTGGATATCGTGACCTCTCCCGACTATTCGACCTACGTGTACGTCACCCCTGATGGCGGTGACACCGCAAGACTTGTCTGCACCGTTCTTTTCGCAGACGGTAAGATCCGTGTATATAATGAGGCAAATGAAATGGTAAAAGAAGGCAACTGTTCTACCAACGCCCTGCAGGGTGAGCATTACTCCCTGTTCGTCCACGGCGGCGGCGGCGCCCAGATCGACAATCTGGATCTGTACGCGGCTTCCAAGGGCGAGACCGTGACCACCACCACCATCACCGCTACCCCCACTGAAGGCAACTCTTTGGGTCTGGACATCACCGACAAGACGGGGCTGGTCTCCATCTGCTACTCGGTCTGGTTCGATGCCATTCTGGGTAAGTCGGGCGGCACCGTGGACAACTGGCACAACATCACCGAGATCCTGGCCGGCAAGCAGGAGTGGGGCGGTTCTCCCTCCTTCCACTACTGGGCAAAGCCTGCTGTGGGTTACTATTCCAGCTCCAATAAGGACGTCATTCGCACCCATATGACTCAGCTCTACACCGCGGGTGTGGATTTCATCATCATCGACCTGACCAATGCGGGCGACGGCTACATCGGCGCTTCGGCTTGGACCGAGTACATCCAGAAGCCCATGGACGCCATCTGTGACACCATCATGGAGATGCGCGCCGAGGGTCTGGGTACCCCCTACGTGGTGTTCTGGGTGGGTGACGGCGCAGGTCCCCTGTATCAGGAGCTGTATGACAAGTACCACGCCGTGGAGAAGTGGAAGGACTGCTTCGTGTACTGGGATGGTAAGCCCTTCATGATGACCACCCACACCACTCCCGAGAGCTTCCCCCTGAAGGATCTCTTCACCGTCCGCTCCATGTGGGGTCTGGGTACCGTCAAGTACACCGAGGGTCAGTGGAGCTTCCTGAGTGAGAACAACTACAAGAAGTACACCACCGCCGCCGACGGCAGCATCGAGCAGGTCAGTGTAGCCGTGGCTTCCCAGCAGACCTACATGTCCAATTTGGAAACGGCTCACGGCCGTGAGGGCGGTATGTTCTGGTACGCCCAGTGGCTCACCGCCTTTGAGTATCAGCCCAAGATCGTCACTCTGACCTGGTGGAACGAATGGACGGCTCAGCGTCTGGAGATCTCTCCCGGTGTGTATCACTTCACCGATAACTACAACGCCGATTACAGCCGCGATATCGAGCCCATGGAGGGCGGTCACGGCGATCAGTACTACAAGTGGATGATCCGGTATATCTCCGCTTACAAGGGCGGCTTGAAGTGCCCTGTTCTCATTGAGGAGGAGTACGCGGATCAGCTGGATGGTTTCTTGAAGAGATACGAGAAAGGCCTGAACTGATAGATTCCCATCATACGCATATCCCGCACCGAGAGGCTTTGCCTCTCGGTGTTGCGGCCTTTTCTGAAAAACGTGTTTTCCCCCCCGAAAGGAGGCTTACCGTGAAAAAACGGAATTTGATTCGTCTGCTTCTTACGATCGTCTGCATCTGTCTGACTCTTTGTCTGCTTGTTGCATGTGACAGTGGAGAAGCCCCCATCGACACCATCCCCGAAACCACCGTCTCAGCCACCGAGGTGCCTACAGATGCCCCTACTGAGCCCGAGACTACCGAAGCCCCCACCGAGGCCCCTACCGAAGAGGTTACCACAGAGGCCGAGACCGAGCCCCAGCTTTGGGAGCCGGATATGGGGGCCTTCAATGACGGTAAGGTTGATTACGTAAAGGCTGAGGACGGCGGCGTGACCGCCACTCCCCGTGAGGGCTTTAGCCTGGGACTGGATATCACCGACAAGACCGATATCGTCAGCATTTGCTATTCCGTTTGGTTCGATTACATTTTGGGATCCGGCACCGAGCCTGTGACCGACTGGTACAACATCACCGAGGTGCAGGCGGGACTCAAGGAATGGGGCCCCTCCCCCGCCTTCCACTATTGGGCAAAGCCCGCCCAGGGCTACTACCGCTCCAGCGACAAGACCGCCATCCGCAACAACATGACTCTGCTCTACAACGCGGGCGTGGACTTCATCATTCTGGATCACACCAACCTGCACAACGGGTATCTGGATAACGCTGACCTGAAAAAGCGTATGATCGACGATCCCATGACGGCTCTCTTTGACACCATTATGGAGATGCGGGCAGAGGGCTTGGGCACGCCTTACGTGGCGGTTTGGTGCGGAGACAACGACGGTCGTCTGTATCAGTATCTCTACGATGCGTATTACAACGTGGAGAAGTGGCGCGATTGCTTCGTGTACTGGGATAACAAGCCGTTCCTGCTGACGACCCATACCCGCCCCGAGAATTTCCCCTTGAAGGATCAGGATCTCTTCACCGTTCGCTCTATGTGGGGCTTGGGTGTGGACTTTGCGGGAGGCCAGTGGAGCTTTCTGAACGTGTATAACTACGGTCGTGTCACCAACGGTGCTGACGGAAAACCCGAGCAGATCAGCGTTGCCGTGGCGGCGCAGGAGACGTACATGTCGGAGTCCACCGCTCACGGACGCAAGGGCGGTACCTTCTGGTATTGCCAGTGGTACTACGCCTTTGAGGTACATCCCAAGGTGGTAACCTTGACCTGGTGGAATGAATGGACGGTGCAGAGAATCGAGATCGAGCCCGGCCGATACATCTTCACCGATAATTACAACAGAGAGTATAGCCGCGACATTGAGCCTATGGAGGGCGGTCACGGCGATCAGTATTACCAATGGCTGAAGCAGTACGTCGCCCACTACAAGGCGGGTCTTGATTGCCCCGTGCTCGTAGAGGAAAAATTTGTAGATAAGGTAGATCGCTACCTGCAAACAGCCCTGAAACATTGACGCGTGACACCTTGGATCAAGCCAATGCGTGTCCGCGCGCATAGCATCAAAAAAGGATACATATGAAGAAAAACTACAAGAAACGCGGCGCATGGCTGATGTCCCTGCTCCTTTTAGGTATGACCGTGTTGTCCATGGCCTCCTGTACCACGTGGAACTGGCTTTGGTCAAGAGAACCGTCGGATTCAGTGGATCGGGATGATCTCATTCTGGGCGGCAACGTACCCGAGGATACCGACGTGATCTTTGAGGGGGCCGTTTCCTACACGGGAGAGGCCCACAGCGGTACGGATATCTACTACATAGGTCAGGCGGGAAGTCCCAACCGCAATCGGATCATCGTTATTGATCCCGGCCATCAGTTCGAGGGGAGTGACGCGCTGGAGCCCAACGGCCCCGGATCGGAGGTTATGAAGGCCGAGGTTACGTGGGGCGCTACGGGTGTTGAGACGGGTCAGAAGGAATACGAGCTGAATCTGAGGGTAGCGTTGCTCCTTCGTGATGTGCTCATCCGCCGAGGCTACAGCGTGGTCATGATCCGTGAGACCAACAAAGTCTCCATCAGCAACATGGAGCGCGCCGAGATCGCCAACAAGTACAGCGCCGCCGCCTATATCCGCATCCACGCGAACAGCTGGACGGATGACAGCATGCACGGAGCTATGACCATTTCTCAATCGGCCTCGAACCCCTATCCCGATTGCGCTCTGCACTACGAGCGGAGCAGCCTGCTCTCTCACATCGTTTTGGATGAATTCTGCGAGCAGACGGGTATCCACAAGCTGAACGTGCGGGAAATGGACGATATGACGGGTACAAACTGGAGCCGTGTGCCCACCACCATCGTGGAAATGGGATTCCTTTCCAATAAGTCGGACGATAACCTGATGCGCAGCAACTACTTCTGTCAAGAGGCCGCCACCGGCATTGCCAACGGATTGGATCGCTACTTCCGCGAGCTGGAGGAGATGGAGACACAGCCCGAGAC
Source organism: Eubacteriales bacterium (assembly GCA_045655025.1). Classification (GTDB taxonomy): domain Bacteria; phylum Bacillota; class Clostridia; order Oscillospirales; family CAG-272; genus CAMEON01. Next base: position 5,989 of record JAZOOM010000434.1, read on the forward strand.
CGAGACGGCCGTGAAGCCCGTGGATACCTCTCCCAAGCCTGTCGCCACACCTGCCCCCGAGGACGAGGCCACCTCCGAACCCATAGAGGCAACCGATACGGAAACGGCGACGGTGGGCGCGACGGCCGAACAGACCGAACCGGTGTCGGATACGACCGCCGCGGCAACTGCCGATGCACCCGCTGATGCAACCGCTGATGCAACCGCCGATGCAACCGATGAAAGTGAGGACGTTCCGGATACACCCGAAGAGGTAACCGCCGAGACCACCGATGATGGCGGGGGCGATTCCGAGGAGGAGATCACCCCTGACGAAGATATCGTTGAGGAACCGATCCCGGAGCCCTGAACCCAAAAAACTCCCCGCGATGGATAGTCATCGCGGGGAGTTTTCCATTGAAAATCGAATGGGCAGGGAATCTTTAGCGAGGCAGATGTTTACCCCGACAGGAGCGCAAAGAGCAATGGATGCTTCGGTATCCGGGAGTGTACCCTGTAGAAGCTGAAGCTCGGCGGGGACGGCGGAGCAGTCAAATTGAAGGGGCATACCCGTACCGGCTTGCTTGGCCAGGGCTTCGCGGCTTGTCCAAAGAGAGGTGAAGAAAATGGCGGTTGGGCTGTCTTCTGCGGGAGGAGTACCGAGCAGGGTCAGCTCCCACTTGGTTCCGTATCGCTTGAGGAGGGACAGGGCTCGTTTTGGGGGGATGGGCTCCTCCACGTCCAGCCCCACACGGCAGTTTCCTATCAGGAGGGCACAGGCCACGTGGGCGGCTGAATGGGATAGGTTGAAGTCGAACCCGACGGGGGAGCCGTCCTCTCGGGCGCAGTAGGGTCTGCCGTTCTCATTGCGGCGCAGGATCAGATCAGCGGTGTCGACTCCCGCTGTTTCCAATAGGGGAGGGAGAAGGGACAATGCGCCCAATCGCTCGGCTGTTACGCGGGGGAGGGGACTGCCGCAGAGGGCATCCAAATAGACGGAATTTTCCTTATGGGGAAAGGCGCGCACCAACTGCCCCCGCAGGTCTGCGATCTGCTCGGGGGCGGGGACTTTCCGTACCGTGAGGTAGAGGAGGGGTGCCATCAGTCCAGACCCATCTGACCCATGAGCTTCTTGTTGAACTCCTCGGCGGTGTTGTAGCCCATCTTCTTCTGGCGGTTGTTCATGGCGGCGATCTCCAGAATGATGGCCAGGTTACGGCCGGGCTTGACAGGGATGGTGATGGAGGGGATTTCCAGCCCCAAAATGTTGGTGGTCTCCTCGTCCAGACCCAAACGGTCATACATCTTGCCTTGGATCCAGGTCTCCAAATTGATGATCAAGTCGATCCGCTCGGTCATCTTGACAGCACCCATACCGAACAGGCGGCGCACGTCTACAATGCCGATGCCGCGCAGCTCTACGTAATGGCGGATGATATCGGGGGCGGTACCAACCAGGGTCTTGGAAGATACGCGCTTGATCTCCACCGCATCGTCGGCAATGAGACGGTGGCCTCTTTTGACCAGCTCAATAGCGGTCTCCGACTTACCGACACCGCTGTCACCTAACAAGAGCAGACCCTCACCGTAAACCTCTACCAGCACGCCGTGACGGGTGATGCGGGGACCCAGGTGGGTGTTGAGGGAGGCGATCATGGTGGCCATCAGAGGGCTGGTCTTCTCCTGAGAGCGGAGAATGGGCACGCCTACACGCTCGGCGGCCTCCAGCATTTCCTCAAAAATGGGGGCGCCCGTGGAGTACACCACGGCGACGGGGCTCATTTCCATATAGTTGGTAATATTCTGACGGCGCACCTCGGGGGACAGGGTCTCCATGAAGCGATGCTCGGCGTATCCGATAACCTGAATACGGGTAGCGTCGAAGATCTCGTAGAATCCCGCCAAAGCCAGTCCGGGACGGCTGATCTCGGGGGTCGGGATCATGATTTCTTCAAAATTGTTGGGGGTATAGACCTCCTCCAGTCCAAATTCCTCGCAAAGTTGGGATAGGGGTATGGAATATACTTCTTCCATGACGATGCCTCCTTGGCTTATTTTCCACTCCATTATACCACAAAACGCACCGCAAATAAAGGGGATTTGAAAAATATTTACAGATAATTATAAAGAATTGTGAATTCTCCCGTATCCCTCTTGCAAAATGGGGCGGTTTCGTTTATAATGAAGGGAGAGAAATGAAACGGGGGAGGCTTCCCCCGACGAAAGGAGCTCCCATGAATCCGTCCCGTACTCCCCTGATCCTTATAGCTGACGACGAAGCCGACATCCGAGATCTTCTCCGTATCCTGCTGGAGAAGGATGGCTATCGGGTTGTGGAGGCTGCCGACGGAAGACGCGCTCTGGAGCTGGCACGTGAGCTGGCTGAGGAGCTGTCTTTACTGATACTGGACATTATGATGCCGTGCATGGATGGCATTCAGGTGGCCGCCGCCATGCGGGCATACACCAACGCGCCCATCCTGTTCCTAACCGCCCGTTCCTCCGACGCGGACAAGACCGCAGCCTACGAGAGCGGTGGGGACGACTACATCACCAAGCCCTTCCGTGCCATTGATCTCAAGCTCAAGATCCGTGCTATGCTGGCTCGCTACGAGTTGTACCGCTCAAGCGTTCGATCGGGCGAGGAACGGGGGGAGAAGCCCCAAGACGGGGGACGCTCCTTCCCGGGAAACGTGGTTTGGGATCCCGAGGAGCGTGCCGTCTATCGGGACGGGGAAAAGGTCACGCTCACCGAGCGGGAGTATGAGCTCTTCGCCTGCATGGCCGGCTCTCGGGGACAGAATCTCTCCCCCGCCTCCCTGTACGAGGAGGTTTGGAAGGAGACCTATCTCCCCAGCTCCTCCAACACCGTTATCGTCCATGTGGCTAACCTGCGCCGCAAGCTGGAAAAAGATCCGTCCAGCCCTACGTTGATCCGCACCGTTTGGGGAAAGGGGTATCGCATTGACTGACAAAATGAAGAAAACGAAAAAACGGGGGCAATCATTCAAAAAACTGATTTCGGAGAAGCTGTTTTTCATGCCCATCGTGGGAAAGCCCATGAAGAACGGGGGGCGTTTCCTGTCCATGCGCGTGAAGTTCACGGTGTTCATGATCATTACCGCCCTGGTTGTGCTTGCGCTGGCCTTCTTGGCGATTCCCATGGCTCTTCAGATCTTCCGACGGGAGCATAGCCGTCCCGATCGCGTGGAGGAACGGCTGGAATCCTATACCCGCGATTTTGCCGCCTACGTGGCGGAGGGGAATATCCGTGCCGATGACGCCGCCGGCGTGGCGCGGTGGACACGCCGCAACCGTTCGGTGTACCTCACCGTATTCAGCGACGGCGACAACCAATTCGGTGCCGCGGGAGGCGAGCTCTGGGAGGGAGGGGAACAGCCCGATATGGAGCCCTTCTTCTATAAAGCTGACCCCTCCGAGGAGGGGATCGACATGAGTTCCGATGCCAACAGCATGTTCTACATCGTGCGCTTTGCCAACGGTGTCCACACGGTGGCGGTTACAGACTACTCCCTGGCCACGGGAACCGATGCCATCATGATCGGCGGTATTCTGATCGCGGTTGTTCTGTTCTTTATCACCTTGATGGTGTACTACCACAGGCAGACCCGTGCCATTGTTATCCTGTCTCGCGAGGTGGAGACCATCAGCGGAGGTGATCTGAACGCCGCCATTGAGACGCGCCGCACCGACGAGATCGGCCAGCTGGCGGAGGACGTGGACACCATGCGCTATACCATTCTGCAAAAGGTGGAGGAGCGAGAGCGCGCATGGCAGGCCAACAGCGATCTGCTCACCTCCATGACCCACGATATCCGCACCCCTCTGACCACCCTGCTGGGTTACATGGAGATCCTGGGAAATGACAACGGCAACCTGACCGAGGAGCAAAAGGCCTACATTCGTGTCTGCACCCAAAAGGCGGAGCAGATCAAGGGGCTCTCGGACAAGCTGTTTCTGTATTTCTGGGCCTTCAACCGTTCCGAGAACGAGTGCGGCGCAGAGGCGGAGCCCTACGAGGCGGCTCTGCTGTTCGAGCAGCTTATCGGAGACTACATCCCCGCCATGGAGGCGGCAGGCCTGACGATCTCCACCGATATTTCCGCTATTTCCCCCGCTGACGTGGTGCGCGTTCGCATCGATTGTCTCCGCCGTGTGACGGATAACGTGTTTGACAACATGACCAAGTACGCAGACCGTCGGGATCCCGTGACCATTTTGGCTGTCCGCGAGGAGCGGGGTATTTCTCTTGCCTTCTCCAATACGATCAGCCCGTCGGAGCTCTACTTTTCGGGGACACGGATCGGTGTCAAGACCTGCATCAACATGATGGAGATGATGAAAGGACAGTTCCGTACCCATACCGAGGGGGACACCTTTACCGCCACTCTGATACTTCCTCTGCAGTAGGACGACTCGGAGAGGTATTTGGGGGACTTTCCCCGGGACATTTCCCGATATTTTCCCGTTTCGTAATACCCCTGTCACAATATCGTGCTATACTGTTCTATTATGAAAAGATTTCTACAAGGAGAATCCATATCACATGTCTGCTGAAAAAAGAAAGGCGATTCCCAAAGCCCCCAAGAAGAGCAAGAAAAAGCTGATTACGACCATTGTTGCCATCTCGCTGGCGGTGATCGCCGTCGCCGCCGTATGTGTGTCGATCGTACTGTCCAACGGCGAGGAGTATAAGAAGCTGGCCGCCGACCGCAAGACCGTTGCCACCTGTAACGGCTACGAGATCCCCTATGAGGAGCTCCGTTTCGTGACCATGTTCTATAAGAACGAGCTGGAAGGAAAGTACGGCGAGGGGATCTGGGATGATCCCTCCACCGCCGAGGAGCACCGCCGGGAGCTGGAGGAGCTGGTTTCCAAAAAGCTCAACGAGAATTACGTCATTCTGTCTACCTGCCGTCAGCTGAGTATTCCCACCGAGAGCAAGGACATGGATGCGTACGTAGACGAGAAGATGAAGGAGCTCAGGGCTGAATTCGGCTCGAAAAAGGAGTACAAGGAGTGGCTGGACGAGGCTTGGATGACCGAGCACTACCTGCGCTTTTCCATCGGAGTCAGCTACCTGGAATCCGCCATCTACTACACGCTGCTGGATAACGATCTTTACCAATACCGCCACGACAACATCGGGGAGTTCCTGGATTACGTAGAGTTCAGCGGTGACTACGTCCGCACCCTTCACGTCTACATTGAAAACGCGGACGGTGAGGATCCCGCGGCCAACCTGGCTAAGGCCCGGGAGGTCAGCGATACCCTCCGCGGTATTGTGGACGATCAGGAGCGCCGCGCCAAGCTGAGCGAGTACATCGGCTCCTCCATCAACGACGATTTCCAGACCATCACGGGTGACGGCTACTACTTCACCCGCCGTGAAATGGACGAGAAGTACGAGGAAGCGGCCTTTGATCTGGAGCTGTGGGAGGTCAGCGAGCCCGTGGTTTGCAGCGGCGGTAACTTCGTCATTATGCGCTTGCCCCTGGAGGAGGAGTATATCGCGAAGAACTCCCAGAATCTGCTGAACAACTACCACAGCGTATGTCTGACCATTTATGAGGATCAGTTCCGCCCCGACTGCGTGGTCGTCTTCAACGAGTACGGCCAAAGCATCGACATTTTGACCATTGAGTGAGGATGGCCATGCACATCCGTAAAAGCAGGGAAGCGCGGCAAAGGCGGCGCCTGTCCCGCAACGCCATGAAGCAGGGCATCGTGATCCGCCGTCCCGCCCATTTGGGACGGATATTGGTGATTTTGGCTCTGACGGTGGGTGTGATCGTCGCCGCTCTATTCGTCGGAAGCAGTCTGAAGAAGGCCTCCGAGGCGCACCGACAAGAGCAGGAGCAAGGCAACTGGACGGTGGAGGAGGAGACGAATCTGTCCGTTCCCGGGATTGTTCCTAACATTCGCGCTATCTCCATTTCCCCCGAGGGAAACGTGGGAGACATCCTCATTGCGGGAGACCACGGGGGGATCATTCTTCCCCTACAGGACGGAGCAGGTACGTTACTCTACGACTCCGACGTGGCTCGGGCCGCGGGGCTCTCGGTATCAACGGCTCCCGTTGATCTCGCCGCTGACGTGGCGCGTGTGCAGAAGCGGGGATTGAACGTGACCTGCGTTTTGACTCTGACCTTCAGCCGTGAAACGGATTCGGCACTCCGCGCCTACAAGCGAGGCTTGGAGCTGGCACTCCTGTACGAATACGCCGAGGCAGGGATGGACGATCTTCTGCTGTTCGGCCTTCCCAATGGAAACGACGGAGACGATAGGCTGTCCATGGATTTCCTGCGGGATCTGCGGAGCATGCTGGGAGGATTGGACGATCCCCCTGCCATCGGTGTGGCTCTGCCGCCCGAGGTCTTTGCCCAAGGAGAGACAAGCGCGGATTCCGACCCCATTTACGCGGGAAGCCTGACCCCCTCCCGTATCCGCACCGCCTGTGACTATCTGGCTCTGGATCTGCGGGATCGGAGTGCGGAACAGGTGGCTGCCATTCTTCCCCACATTCGCTACGCCTACACCCGCCACGCCCTGCGGATCCTTGTCAACAAGTCCGACGAGGTAGCGGTGGAGGATATCCTTTCCCACGGGTTTACCCGCGTGTTTGAAATGGATGGAGTTCGTGTGGATAACGGGGAAGGCGAGAATTGAACAGTGTTTTGAAAAGGCATCATGATCGTGTGGTGCCTTTTTTTTGAGGTAGGGCTGGGCTTTTTAAATTGCTGTTTAGCGGTGCGAAGGAGCACGGCCTCCGGCGGCTTAGAACCTTTTTGAAAACATCCTCGCTTACGCTCGGGGCAAATTTGCCTACGGCAAAGTTTGCGAAGGTTCTAAGAACTCCAAAAACTTTTAAAAAACATTATTTAATAATACCTTTTTTGAAAGTTTTGAGGATTCTTAAGGGACTTTTTCAAAAGTC
>JAZOOM010000435.1:0-2441 GCA_045655025.1 Eubacteriales bacterium
TAGTTGGAGGGGTTGTCCACGATGATCTCCTCCCCGCTGGTGAGGGTGACCTCATAGACAACGCTGGGGGCGGTGGTGATGAGGTCGAGGTTGAACTCACGCTCCAGTCTCTCCTCGATGATCTCCATATGGAGCAGACCGGGGAAGCCGCAACGGAAGCCGAAGCCCAGCGCAACCGAGGTCTCGGGCACAAAGGACAGGGCGGCGTCGTTGAGGCGGAGCTTTTCCAACGCCTCGCGGAGGTCGCCGTACCGCGCGCCGTCGGCGGGGTAGATACCCGCGTAGACCATGGGGTGGGCTTCCTTAAAGCCGGGGCAGGGCTCGGCGGTGGGGTTGTCGTGCAAAGTCACGGTATCACCCACCTGCGTATCACTCACCGACTTGATGGAGGCGGTGAGGTAGCCGACTTCTCCCGCGCGGAGGCAGTCGGTGCTCTTGAGACCGAAGGGCTCCAGCGTACCCACGTCCACCACGTCGAAGGTGGTGCCGGTGCTCATGAGACGGATCTTATCCCCCGCCTTGAGGGTACCGTCGAACACGCGGATATTAACGACCACGCCGAGATAGCTGTCGTAGTAGGAGTCGAAGATCAGAGCCTTGAGGGGGGCATCCTCGTCGCCCGTGGGGGCGGGGATGTCGCGGACGATGGCCTCCATGACGTCGGGGATGTTCAGACCCGTCTTGGCGGACACGGCGGGACAGCCCTCGGCGGGGATGCCGATGATGTCCTCAATGTCCTCGCGGCAACGGTCGATCTGCGCCGAGGGCAGGTCGATCTTGTTGATGACGGGGACGATCTCCAGACCTGCGTCCACGGCCAGGTAGGCGTTGGCCAGAGTCTGAGCCTCGATGCCCTGGGTGGCGTCCACGATGAGGAGCGCGCCGTCGCAGGCGTTGAGGGAGCGGGAGACCTCGTAGTTGAAGTCCACGTGGCCGGGGGTGTCGATGAGGTTGAACTCATAGATCTCCCCGTCGGGAGCCTGATAGTTGAGCTTGACGGCGCGGGCCTTGATGGTGATGCCGCGCTTCTTCTCCAGATCCATGTTATCCAGCACGCGATTCTCCATCTCGCGGGCGGTAAGGGTCTGGGTCTGCTCCAGCAGGCGGTCGGCCAGGGTGGACTTACCGTGGTCGATGTGGGCAATGATGGAGAAATTGCGAATGTGCTTCATGCGGTTGTTCTGTGCCATAGTATTCCTTTCGTGGGGAGAACGGGAAAGCCGCCGAGCAAGCTCGGCCGGGGCTCTGCCCCAAACCCCGCCCAAGAACCTTTTTGAAAAAAGGTTCTTGGGGATCTCCAAAAACTTTCAAATAATAAATATAATCATATATACGCGGAGGGCGTACAATCCTCCGAGTATGATTATACTACATTTTTGCGGATTCGTAAAGGGGTTTTGCGAAAAAACCGAAAGGGGAATACAGTTTTTTGAAAAAGAAAACAGAGCCGTGGGCGGAACACGGCTCTGTTTTGTCATATTCGGATCATGGTAATGTGTTTCCCTTGTTTTTGGGCGTATTTTACCGTATAAGCAGTTCCCTTGGATAATCCGTCCCAAATAACCGGTATTTCGTCTGCCAGCTCCACCATTTGCTCGTTTCTCTTCAGTGGCGCAGCTCTTCCATAGCGATCGTATTGCGGGAGGACGATTATTTTCGCCAATCCGTGTTGATTGGCATATGTCTCCGCAAGAGAATCCACCCCTTTCGCTCCTCCGCTGATGATACAATCCACAGACTCATCCACATACGGTGAAAGATCAAAATCCGTTATGCTCCGTGAGCCTACAATCAGCAATGTCATGTTCTCCCTTTCTTTTTCATGTTTTTTTCGATTGCACCTATATAAGTGCAATTAAATGATACCACAGGAATATAATAAAGTCAATACCCATAAACAAAAAAGTGGTGAAAGCATGAACAAGAAAATTGAAAAACAGATCGGTGCCAACATTCGCTCTCTCCGGGAACGGGCAGGCATGACGCAGGATGCGTTAGCGGCAAAGCTCCAGCTCGCGGGATGCGATATGACTCGCAGCGCCGTCGCCAAAATTGAGGTAGGACAACGCCACCTGTACCCCGACGAGCTGATCCTGATTCGAAATATCCTGAACGTTTCCTACGAGGAGCTTCTCTATATCCCCGACTGACCTCCGCCGCCGCGGGGGTCTTTCTCATGCGCCCCCAAGCCGTCCGTGTAACGATTCGGTCGTTTCGAAAAGATTCTTCGGGCAAAACAAATCCTTTTGGGCGAAAAATCCCGTTCCCCTCTTGATTTTCCGAGAAAAATGCGGTATAATACAAGGTAACGAACACCTCCCACAAAATATATACGTAAAGTGAGGATCTACCATGAGCCAAGAGACCGTCGCGCAGAATGTCCCCGAGACGAGCACCGACTCTCCCGAGACCCATACCGCCCAGCCCCGCCTGCCCCGTCC
>JAZOOM010000436.1:0-6434 GCA_045655025.1 Eubacteriales bacterium
TTAGCGAGATACCCCTTCGGGGTGCGATATGCCTTGCGGCACGATATACCGCTCGGGGTGGAACCCTCGCGGTACGATATGCGCCCTTACGGGCGCGTGAATCTCCACGATAAACCCAACTTTGAAATACTGCTTTAAGGAGCTAACCATGCCAAACCATACCATCCCCCTCCGCACCCAAACCCTCTTCGACCTCACCCACACCCTCGCCCGCCCGTGGCTGGAGCATACCGAGTACCCGTGGGAGATCCTGTCCGACATCCCCACGGTCATCCGCGAGATCGGCGCGACCCTTGACCCTGACCGCTACGACTCCCCCGCCGAGGATATCTGGATCGCCAAGTCCGCCACAGTTGCGCCCACGGCTTATATTGCCGCCCCCGCCATCATCGGGGAGAACACCGAGGTGCGGCATTGCGCCTTCATCCGCGGCTCTGCCCTTGTGGGGGACGGTTGCGTGGTGGGCAACTCCACCGAACTGAAAAACTGCATCCTCTTCGACGGCGTACAGGTGCCCCATTACAATTACGTGGGGGATTCCATCCTCGGCTACAAGTCCCACATGGGGGCGGGGGCCATCACCTCCAACGTCAAGAGCGACAAATCCCCCGTCACCGTCAAGCCCGCCGCGGGCTTTGAGGGGGACTTCGACCCCATTCCCACAGGGCGCAAGAAGCTTGGTGCCATGCTGGGGGACTTCGTGGAGGTGGGGTGCAACAGCGTGCTGAACCCCGGGACGGTGATCGGGGCGCACTCCAATATCTATCCCCTTTCCTCGGTCAGAGGCGCCGTTCCCGCCAATGCGATTTTTAAGAGCGGGCGGGGGAGCGAGATCGTGGGGAAGGAGTAAAATGAATTGCAGTTTAACGGGGTAAGGCCACCCACTTTCCCTCTGTGGCAACAATGGGGGTCAAGGGGGCGCAGCCCCCTTGACCTTAAAGACAATGGCCGGCAGTGCCGAGGGCGGCCGCCGCAACACGAAAGCAGGCATACATCCGAAGTTACTTGTTGCGGCTTACAAATGCCGCTAAAGCAGCATTTGTCCGTGGTGCGGCTTGGGGGAAAACGCCCTGACGCGCACCGGTAGGTGCAAGAAAATTGCTGTGAGCCAATAGGATTTTAGCAATTTCTTTGTTCCGTAGGTTTCTCGTTATAGCCAATTTTCTTGCGGCTTCCGCCGCGCGTCAGAGGGCCGCCGCAACACGAACACAAACGCAATTTCATCAAAACTTGTTGCGGCACGCAAATGCCGCTCTAAAGCGTCATTTGCCCGTGGTGCGGCTTGTGGGGAAGCCCCTCCGACACCGCCCCCCTGGTGCGTTTTATGCGGGGGCTTCGCCCCCTGCACCCCTTTGGGGCACGAGGAGAAGGCTGACGGCAAACAGACCGATAAACAGCAATTTAGCTAATTACTTCTCGGTCTTGACCGCCTCAGCGCAGTACCAATTCCCCTCGATCTTGGTAAGGGTCACGGTATATCCCGTATGGTACTTGCCTGCCTCCACGGCGGCCTTGCCGCTGTCGGAGGTGCAGTAGACCAAGGACAGGGTCTTGTCGTTCATGGCCATGCGGGGGGCGAAAACCACCACGTTCTTGGAGTAGGCGGGGTTGTAGGTCACGGTGCCTACGAACTTGACGTTCACCAGACGGACGGCGGCCTCATCTTGGCACTCGGCCCACGCGCCGCCGGACTTGTCCTGCTTCTGGACGTAGAACTCCATGGTGCCCTTTTCGTAGTCGAGCATGCGGTTGCCGTAGTTGTAGGCCAGATAGGTGGGGTTCTTCATCATGTGCTTGGCCAGAGCCTCCACAGCTCCGGCGTTGCCCTCGAGGAACTTGGTGATCTCGTTTTCGGGCTTGTCGGCGGAGGGGTTGAGGATGTAGCCGGGGTCTTTGTCGGGGTTTTGGCGGCAGGATGCGGCCGTCAGCAGCATGAGGGCGGCGAGGGCGACGAGCAGAATGCGGGTGAGGGTGGTTTTCATGGTTTTTTCTCCTTAATTATGTATGGTAGGGGATCAGGACATTTCCAGCATCAGGAACACAATGCCGAGGATAGCCGTGACAAGGGTCGAAATCAGACCGCCCTTGAAGCGGGAGTCCGAGGTTACGAAGCAATCGGCGGGATCTTGTATGTTGTAGTTGACCCATACCTCGTTGCCGAGGGTGGAGGGATGGCAGGGCTTCACCCCGTAGGCGAGGTAGTCGGTGCCGTCCACCGAAAAGCGGATCACGGGATAGCGGGCACTTTGGCGGATGCGGGGACGGCGGGTCACACTCTCCACAGTACCCAGAAGTGCCCCTCTGCACCGCTTTCGCCTCTTGGCCTCAAAGACCGTCAGCCGCAGAACGAACACGGAAAGACCGATCACGAGCAGACTCATGGTGCCGTACTTTCCCATGATCGCCAGGGACAGAGCGGCCACCCACAGAAGAGCGGTCAATCCGTACAGCACCCACTCCCAGACATGGGGACGGCGGTACAGGGATCGAACGGGGGTGGTGTCGGTGGGTCGCCCGTCCAGCTCGTTGAGGAATTCCCAACGGGCGGGCTTTTTGTTTTGTTTCATAGCATACCTCCGTAGGGTTCACTTGAATAATCTCCGCCGCTTGGCGCGGACGGTTTTGGGGTCGAGGGGATCGTAGTCGATGGGGAACGTCTCTCCCACCGAATTGCGGGAGCAGGACACCTGCAGCTCGGCGGTGTAGGTCACGCCCTTGACCTCGTATTCCACGATGGGATGACGGACGGAGGTCTTGCCTGACCGACGGCGCACCGTGTCGATGCAGAAGGCGGTGGTGCGGGCGGTGCAACGGAGCTTTAATTCCTTGTCTTTAAAGATACCTCCCAAAAGGATCAACAGGATGGCGGGGAGGAAAGCGAATAGCCACTCAACGGAGGAAATGGCCTGCAGGATGATCTCACATATGAGCCCAAGACCCATGCAAGCGAAGCCTATAATCAGGCAGACCTTGTAGGCTACGGCGAATTTTGCCGCCTTCTGCCGTTCGGGGGAGTTGGGGTCAATGGACGGCGTGGGAAAATCGAAATCGGGGGAGGGGTCGTGTTCGCTCATGGAATGATCTCCTTTCTAATTCCGAATGATATCAGCTCGTTTCCGAAACGATCATGAGTACCCCTGTTTCCACCGCCGGTGCGGCTATGCCCGGATGCGGCCATAGGGGCATGCGGTGCTTGTCACGAGGCTCCGTCGGGAGCGGTATACATGGCGGTGTCTTTACTCCGGCCTGACTGTGTTGGGATCGAGGGGATCGTAATAAACGGTGTACAGTTCCCCTTCGGAATGGCGGGAGCAGGACACAGGCAACTCGGCGGTGTAGGTCTCCCCGTCCACCTCAAACTCCACCACGGGATGGCGGTGGTAGGATTTGCCCGAGCGGTGGCTCACCGTGTAGAGGCAGTGAGCGGTGGTGCGCTTGGTGCAGATGAGCTTCAGCGCTTGGCGCTTGCATACGCCGCACAGGATGAAACAGATAATGAAGGGGGTGAGTCCGAGGAGCAACCCCACGGAATGCGTAAGGGTATCCTCCAACAGGAGGGACACCACCAAAAGCCCGAAGGCGCCTACCATGTACAGGATCTTAAAAACCTTGGAGGCGGCCATAAGCCTCGCCGCTCTCTGCCGCTCGGGGGAGTTGGGGTCAATGGGCGGCGTGGGAAAATCGAAATCGGGGGAGGGATCATATTCGCTCATAGATCGGTTCTCCTTTCTCATTCTGCATGATATGGGCTCATGCCCGCATGCATAGGGGTGGGCTGTGCGTGGCGGTCTCTTTACTCCGGCCTGACCGTGTTGGGGTCGAGGGGATCGTAGTAAATGGTGTATATCTTCCCGACGTCAAAATACGTGCAGCGAATGGGCAATTCATTGACGTAGGTCACGCCGTTCACCTCGTACTCTACGATAGGACGGGCAACGCGATACCTGCCTCCTCCCCGCTCGATGGTTTCGAGGCAACGGGCGGTGGTGGAATGGGTACACCGAAGCTCCCGATTCTTCTGCCGCATATATCCTCCAACCAACAAAAGAACGATCATGAAAGTGAAACCACCGCAAAGAGCGATAGGAAATCTCAGCAGTACGGCACAGCAGAATCCGCCGATGCCCGGCACGAGGGCCAGCGTTTCGCAAATGCTTCCCGCTTTGCCGTATTGATTCGCCTTCCGACGTGCGGGTAAGGGCTCGTCCGCGCATATCTCGGTGGAAACGGGCTTCTTTTTGTGGTGACGGGGGATGATCTCTCCTGCCGCTATACCCGAATGGGGAAGAAAGAGGATGCGATACCGGTGGCCGGGGGACAAGCTCGCCATGCGGATCAGATGAGTTTTGCGGGTCAATTCTTCTTGAAACAGTACGTAGTATTCTCGCGTCATGGAATTATCCATGCGACGGACGGTTCCTTTCCTGCATCCCACGGATTCACAGAGCTTGCCCTTTCGCCAATGAATGCCATCCTGCAAAAGCAGGGTCAGGGGAATAACGGTACGGCCGAGGAAGAAGGCGGGTACGTAAAAAATACATGAGACGGCGTTTGTATCGGGGAAGACACCGCATTGCAGCAGTATGGCCAGGAGAGCAACGGGGAATAGGCAGAACAGGAGAAACACCCCTTTGGGATTCTTGCCCTTTCGTAACCTCCGACGCTCCCAAGCATAGCACGTGACGGATGACGCTACACCGACACAGACGGGGATGCTCCAAGCGAGGGACGTGACGATCTGCGGAAACGGTATAAGCGTGTAGAGAAATATGATGATATAGATCACGTCTGTCAGGATTTGACGCTTATAGTCGGCGCGCAGTGCATGCCTCATGCGGTCGTTTGCGGGCATCTCTTATACCATCCTCTCGAAATCAAACACTGCGTCAAACTCCTCTTCCGTCAGATACCCCAGCCGCACGCAAGCCTCCTTCAAGGTAATATTCTCCCCATGTGCCAGCTTGGCTACCCTCGCGGCGTTCTCGTAGCCGATGTGGGGGTTCAGGGCGGTGACGGTCATGAGGGAGCGGTTCAGGTTTTCTGCCATCTTTTCCTTGTTGGCGGTCAGCCCCGACAGGCAACGGCCGTTGAAGGAATCCATGGCGTCGGTGAGCAGACGGACGGACTGCAGGAAATTGTGGATCAGCACGGGCATGAAGACGTTGAGCTGGAAATTGCCTTGGGAGGCCGCCATACCCACCGCCACGTCGTTGGAGATCACCTGTACCGCCACCATGGTCAGTGCCTCACACTGGGTGGGGTTGACCTTGCCGGGCATGATGGAGGAGCCGGGCTCGTTTTCGGGGATGAAGACCTCACCCAGCCCGCACCGAGGGCCGCTTGCCAGCCAGCGCACGTCATTGGCGATCTTCATGAGGTTGGCGGCCAGGGCCTTCAGCGCACCGTGGGCGAAGACCAACTCGTCCTTGGCGGTGAGGGCGTGGAATTTGTTGGGATCGGCGTAGAAGGTCTCCCCCGTCAGCCCCGACAGGATGCCTGCCACGGTGATATCGAAATCCTTGGGGGCGTTGATGCCCGTACCAACCGCCGTGCCGCCGATGGCCAGCGAGCGGATGCCGTTGGTAGCCGCCTCGATCTGGTTGCGGTTGACGGTGAGCATACCCCGCCAGCCCGAGATCTCCTGGGAGAAGCGGATGGGGGTGGCGTCCTGCAGGTGGGTGCGGCCGCTCTTGATGATGCCCTCGTTCTCGGCCTCCAGCCGCTCCATGGTGGCGATCAACCGCTCCAAAGCGGGGATCAGCTCTCGACGGATGGCCAGCACGCCCGCCAGATGCATGGCGGTGGGGAAGGTGTCGTTGGAGGACTGGGACATATTCACGTGGTCGTTGGGGTGGCAGAGCTTCGGGGCAGAGGGTATGTCCTCGGCAGAGGTCAGACCCGCCGCCAAGACGTTTGCGCGATTGGCAATGACCTCGTTGGCGTTCATGTTGGACTGGGTGCCGCTGCCTGTCTGCCACACGGCGAGGGGGAAGTGAGCATCCAGCTTCCCTGCGATCACCTCGTCGCAGGCCTTGCAGATAGCGGAGCAACGCTCGGGGGTCATACGGGCGGGGCAAAGGGCAGCGTTGGCCTGGGCGGAGGCCTTTTTGAGGTAGCCGAAGGCGCGGATGATGGCCACGGGCATCTTCTCGGTGCCGATGGGGAAGTTTTCAAGGCTCCGTTGGGTCTGCGCTCCCCAGTAGCGGTCAGCGGGGACGAGGATGTCCCCCATGGAGTCGTGTTCTTTGCGGTAGTTCATCGAATCTGCCCCTCTCCATCCACCAAATACTTATCCGTCGTCAGCGCATACAGCCCCATAGGCCCTCTGGCGTGGAGCTTCTGGGTGGAGATACCGATCTCGGCGCCAAAGCCGAACTCCCCACCGTCGGTGAAACGGGTGGAGGCGTTGACATACACGGCGGCGGCATCGATCT
>JAZOOM010000437.1:0-4632 GCA_045655025.1 Eubacteriales bacterium
AAAAGGATTATTTTACAATACTTTTTGAAAGTTTTTGGAGTTCTTAGAACCTTTTTTCAAAAAGGTTCTAAGCCGCCGGAGGCCGTGCCTCCTCACCGATAAACCCAAATTTGAAAATCAAGAAAGGAGACCGCCCATGGGAAATTTCGTCCACCTCCACCTCCATACCGAATACAGCCTTCTGGACGGCGCGTGTCGTATATCCGACCTCCCTGCCCGTGTCAAGGAGTGCGGTCACGATGCCGTGGCCATTACGGATCACGGCGTGCTGTACGGCGCGGTCTCCTTTTACGAGGCCTGTAAGAAGGCCGGTGTTAAGCCCATCATCGGCTGTGAGGTCTACGTCGCTCCGAACTCCCGCTTTGAAAAAACGGGTATGCAAGGGCGCGAGGGGGCTTACAACCATCTCGTCCTCCTCTGCGAAAATATGGAGGGCTACCAAAACCTCATGACGCTGGTCTCGGCGGGCTTTACCGAGGGCTTTTACGGCCGTCCTCGCGTGGATATGGAGCTTTTGCGCCGCCACCACAAGGGGCTGATCGCTCTGTCGGCTTGCCTGTCGGGTGACATTCCCAAGCGTCTGCTGGCGGGGGATTTCGAGGGAGCGAAGACCGCCGCCCTGACTATGGCCGAGATCTTTGGGGCAGGGAATTACTACATCGAGCTGCAGAACCACAATCTTCCCGAGGAGCGGCAGATCCTGCCCTCCCTGCTCCGTTTAGCCCGGGAATGCGACCTGCCCATGGTAGCCACCAACGACTGCCACTACCTTCGCCGCACCGATGCCTACATGCAGGAGGTGCTGACCTGCATCCAGATGGGCAAGACGGTGGGAGAGGACGGCAAATCCGGCTTTGCCACCGATGAGTTCTACTACAAGGACACGGGGGAGATGGAGATGCTCTTCTCCCGCTACCCCGGCGCCATCGAGAACACCGTCCGCATTGCCGAGCGGTGTGACCTGGAGTTTGATTTCACCAAGACCTACCTGCCCAAATTCCCCTGTCCCGACGGACTGACCGCGGGGGAGTACCTCGCCCGTCTCACCGAGGAGGGGCTTTCTCGCCGTGTGCGGGCGGGGCAGATCGTGTACGACAGCGGCAAGCATTCCGAGACCGCTTACCGAGATCGCATTGCCTACGAGCTGGGCGTGATCGGCAACATGGGCTACGACGACTACTTCCTCATCGTGCAGGATTACGTCAACTTCGCCAAGTCCAGAGACATTCCCGTGGGCCCGGGACGTGGCTCGGGCGCGGGTTCCCTCGTCGCCTACTGCATCGGCATCACCGAGGTGGATTCCATCGCCTTTGACCTGCTCTTTGAACGCTTCTTGAACCCCGAGCGCGTGTCCATGCCCGATATCGACGTGGATTTCTGCTACAACCGCCGCGACGAGGTCATATCCTACGTGGCCGACAAGTACGGACGGGATCACGTGTCCCAGATCATCACCTTCGGTACCCTGGCCGCCCGCGCCGCCATCCGCGACGTTGGCCGCGCCATGGGCATGAGCTATGCCGACGTGGACGTGGTGGCCCGCGCCGTTCCGCAGGAGTTGGGCATCACCATCAAGGAGGCACTGCGCATGCCCGACCTCAAGGCTCTCTACGAGGGCTCCGAGGAGGTCAAGAAGCTGGTGGATACCGCCCTGTCTCTGGAGGGCATGCCCCGCAACGCATCGGTTCACGCCGCGGGCATCGTCATCACCGACCGCCCCGTGTGCGATTTCGTGCCTCTGGCCGTCAACAACGGCACCACCGTCACCCAGTACGACATGGACACCGTGGCCAAGCTGGGTGTCTTGAAATTCGACTTTTTGGGTCTGCGCTACCTTACCATCATGCACGACGCCGAGGAGCAGGTGAAAGAATCTGATCCCGATTTCTGCCTTGATCGCGTTCCCTTGGACGATGCCCAGACCTATGAGCTCATCAGCCGTGGGCAGACCCTCGGCGTGTTCCAGCTGGAGTCGGGGGGCATGCGGCAAATGCTCACAGGACTCAAGCCCCGCGCCATCGGGGACATTGAGGCCGCCATCGCTCTGTACCGCCCCGGCCCCATGGAGGCCATCCCCCGCTACATCGCCAATCGCGAGAATCCCTCCCTTGTCCAGTATCCCTCTCCCCTCCTTGAGCCCGTCCTGTCCTCCACCTACGGCGTGACGGTGTATCAGGAACAGGTCATGAGCATTTTCCGCGTTATGGCGGGGTACACCTACGGACACGCGGACATTGTCCGCCGTGCCATGTCCAAGAAGAAGGCCTCGGTTCTGGAGGCCGAGCGCGCCGACTTTGTCGCGGGGGCTGAGCGGAACGGCATGACTCACGCTGAGGCGGAGCAGCTCTTCGACGATATGGGCAGCTTTGCCAACTACGCCTTCAACAAGTCCCATGCCGCCGCCTACGCCCTTATCTCCTACCGCACCGCCTACCTCAAAGCCCACCACCCCGGGGCGTATTTCGCCGCTCTTTTGACCTCCGTTCTGGGCAATCAGGCCAAGATGGCCGAGTATACCGCCGAGTGCGGCAAGTATGGCATTAAGGTTCTGCCCCCCGATATCAACGAGAGTCAGATGAACTTCCACGCGTCAAAAACGGGGCGTGGCGGTCACATCCGCTACGGACTCCTTGCCCTCAAGAACGTGGGCGAGGCCTTCCTCCGCGCCATCCTCAACGAGAGGAAGCGCAAGCCCTTCGTTTCCTTCGAGGACTTTCTGGAGCGCCTGTCGGGTCACGACCTCAACAAGCGGCAGGTGGAGGCCCTCATCAAGGCGGGCGCCTTCGACAGCCTCCCCAACCACCGCGCCCAGCTTCTGACGGTCTACGAGACCATGATGGATACCCTGTCCGCTAAGAACCGCGCCAACCTGGCGGGGCAAATGGATATGTTCTCCCTGCTGGACGACACAGCCGCCCCCGCGCCGACCTTTGTCTATCCCGAGATCCGTCCCTACACCCTGCGGGAAATGCTCATGCTGGAAAAAGAGGCCTCGGGTATGTTCTTCTCGGGTCAGCTTCTGGATGATTTCTCTAAATGTGTGGAAGCCTTGCAGCCCATGCCCATCGTGGAGATCGCCCCCGCAAGCGAAGACGGCGAGAGCGATACCCCCGCCCTTCCCGACCGCGCCAGGGTCAAGATCGCGGGCATCGTCACGGGTGTGACGGTCAAGACCACCAAAAAGGAGGAGAGAATGGCCTTCTTTACGGTGGAGGACTCGGGGGGCGTCATCGAGTGTCTGGCCTTCCCCAAGACCTTTACCCAGTACGGCGAGATCATCAAGGCCGACAACGCCGTCTTCGTGGAGGGCAATCTGTCCATCCGCGAGGAGGAGTCTCCGAAAATTTTGGTCTCTGTGATGGGACTGCTGGTGGACAACGCTCACTTTAGTGGTGCTCCCAAGCCCACAGAGAAGCCCGCGCCCAAGCCCGCGTCCGCTCCTGCGGTCAAGCCCCAACAGACCTATCCCACGCCCAAGCCTGCCACCGAGAGTAAGCCCGCATACAATCCCTACGAATCCATGCCCTCGGCGCAGACCGCCAAGCCCGCGTATAACCCCTACGAGTCCATGCCCGCGACCAAGCCCACCCCCAAGCCTACTCCCAAGCCCACTCCCGCAGCTCCCCCGCAAAAGCTCTACCTACGCGTCCCCGACCGAGGGGGTGAGGCCTACAGGAAAGCCCTGAACCTCGCCGAGATCTTCTGCGACGGGACTACCGCCGTGATCTTCTACGACATGAGCGACGGGAAGTATTACGCCAGCAATCTGTGCATGAAGGCCACGCCCTTTGTGCTGACAAGATTGGAAGGAATTTTGGGGAAGGAAAACGTGGTGGCGAAATAAGATCATGACCGTCCTCCGTGTGGGGGACGGTTTTCTTACCTCGCCATATTAACCAACTCTTAACCTCACAACAACTGATTGATAATTGATTTTTGCATTTTTATGTGGTATGATATAATCGTAAGCTTACAACACACCCATCCATCATATACGAAACACCGAAAAGGAGATACCATGAACCTGAAAATAGGAACTACCATTAAAAACCTTCGCGCCAAGAACAAGGTCACACAGGATCAGCTCGCAACATTTCTGGGTTGTACCCCGCAGGCCATCTCCCGCTGGGAATCCGAGACCAGCTATCCCGATATCGAGCTTCTGCCCTCCATCGCCGAGTTCTTTTCGGTCAGCACCGACGAGCTTCTGGGACTGAATCGTACCGAAAGGGAAAAGCGGCTCACGGAAATCTACAACGTCATCGCGATGCACGACGAGCTGGGAAGCAAAGAAACAGCCATTCCCGAGGCGAGAAAATTCACGGCTGAATTCCCCTCCGACGAGAGAATTCAGGCGCATCTGGCCAATACTCTGTGCCGCGTCTACATGTGGGACGGGGAGGCTGAATCCCATCTGGCAGAGTTGACCGAGGCCGAAAAGATCTATCTTGCCCTCATCGACCGTACGGAGGATCAGGAATTCAAAAACAGCATGATTACCCGTCTGGCATCCTTGTACTATAACGGCTTTCACGATACCCTGCGCGGGGAGCGTATCATGGCTACTCTGCCGTCCATGCGGAATTGCCGTGAGGTTACGCGCAGTGCCATTTTGAGCGGAAACGGCGGAGA
>JAZOOM010000438.1:0-2603 GCA_045655025.1 Eubacteriales bacterium
CTCCCGACCCCATCACTGCCCCCGCCGACGCGAATCAGTATGCCCCCGCCACCTATGACGAGCTCTTCGGCATCGAGCTTCCCGAGGCTGATCCCGAGGAGGCCGCCTCCGTAGGACTGCCGCTGGACGGTGATCATTACATCATCGGCGGCGAGAATGCCGCCTATGACGCGGAATCCCAGTATTACTTCCTGTGTCTGTACGCCCACTGCTACGTCGATAAGACCTTTACCCTGTGCGGTAACCTGATTGAAACCGAGGATGATATTCTCGTTTTGTCTCTGGGCGAGGATATGGAGATTCCCGTCTACTTTGAGGGCTCCTCTGCCCCCACCGTAGGCTCCTACGTCAAGCTCACTGCCACCTATACCCAGACCGTGGACATGGGCGACTACGTGGACTTCGACTGCCTCACCATGATGGTGACCTCCTGCGATGTGCTGGGCGAGGCTCAGGGCCCCAACGGCGGTAAGCTTATGTTCATCACCGCCTCCTCGCTGAACGTTCGTTCCACTCCCGACTCCTCGGTGAATGATAACAAGGTGGGACTTCTGTCCTCGGGCGATATCGTCGAGGTACTGGAGACCAATCTGGGCGCGAACAGCAACTGGTGTAAGATCACCTTTGATTGCGACGCGGGCTATGCCTATATCAGCATGAGCTACATTTCCGAGCAGAGGCCTTAATTCCATTTGTAATGATATAGCTTCCCGAAAGGGGCGCTCCCTTTTGCGCGGGGCGGGCCTTTTGTCGGTAACCACGGCATCCGATCATTTCCCCACCGCCCGCGCGCGGGAAATGATCCAACCCAGAACGAATACGCCGTCGGTCACAATGGCGGGGAGAGTGATGCTTTTCATGGACATGAAGGCCAGAATGGCATCCGTCACCATCCCCTCCGAGGAATTCATGAGGGAGGGATTCCACCGCAGGAGCGCTGCCATCACCAAGGCGCACATCACTCCCTGTAACCCTTTTGCCAACAGGTAGGGCTTGAAGGAAAGCCCCCGCCCGCCACACAGGGCAATGATCTGACAATGGACGGATATGCCCGACCAGCCCGCGAAGGCCGCCGTCAACACAAGCCCCAGCCCTCTGTCGGACAGGGTCGCCGCTTGACCGATCCCACCGGTCATTTCCAAAAGACCGCAAAACAGGGTATAGCCCAGCTCCGATGCGGGGCTGTTTTTTCCTACGGCACAGCTCAGTGCCCCCGTGACGGCGGAAAAGAAGATCACGTAGGCGCAGACCGTCAGCATCCCCGTGGTGGCCGAGGAGATGGCCCCGGTAAAGGTCTCTACGCCGCCGATATGAAGTCCCGAGGGGAAGTGGGGGTGCTCTACGGAGCTCTTCCCCTTGCGAAGGAGGAAACGGGTGAGCAGACCCACCAGAAGTCCGCAACCCAGCACCACCCCGTACAGGGTAATGCCCAGCTTTCGATTCCCGTACAGGGAGATCCCTACCGCCGTAACGAGAAAGGCGGAGCTGGGGTTGTTTACGAAGGTCAAAAGATGCTCGCATTCAGCCTTGGAAATGGCGTTCTTATCCAGCAGAGCTACCGCCGTCCGCGCGCCCACGGGAAAGCCGCACATAGAGCCGAGAAATACCGCCGAGGCACCTGCTCCCGAGAGGCCGAAGATCTTCCGCATCATCCGCGAAAACAGCCGTCCGAAGGCCTCTCCCGCACCGCTGGACACCAGGAGCTCGGAGAGCACCATGAAGGGGAACAGGGAGGGGATCACCGTGGTGGCGCAGAGGGTCAGCCCTCGCCCCATGTATTCGATGGCGGCCTCGGCATTCCGCAGGATCAGCACCAGGCAGAAGGTGGACATGAGGCAGAAAACCGCTTGACCCGCGGATGGGCGAGGACGGGGAGTTTTGGAAAAAGCCGACAGGGGGGAGGATCCGGGGTGGGTCATGAGAGTGCCTCCGTGCGCATATAGTTTTTTGAAACACTATATGGCAGGAGGGCAGAGAACATGAATCACGGAAGAGCAAAAGCTCCGAAAAGGCATGGAAAGCGGGGAGCGGGGGAACGTCCCTCAAGGGCGGAGTGGTTGGCGGTCAAGCTGGACGTTCCCGCGGACGTGACGGGGGGAGGGCTTCGCGTGGATCTGCGGGGTCGAAACAGCTTGACGGTGCACGGGTGTCGGAAGATTTTGGACTTCTCTGCCCGCGAGGTCAAGCTGGAGCTGGAGGATGCCATTCTGACCGTATGCGGCTGCCGCCTGATCTGCACCGCTTACCTGGCCGATGCCGTAGGAGTAGATGGATACGTATGCTCGTTGTCCTTTACGGATAAGGAGGGAGACGCATGATCCCCTCCATTCCCTACCTGATCTACGGGCACGTTCGGATCTCCGCGCCCGGGGAATATGCCGCCGCCCTTTTGGAGCTTTGCCGCCGATACGGCTGGACGTACGAGGATTTCACCCACACGGAGGGGGGAATATCCCTTCGGTTCACGCTGCCCACTGCGCGAATGGTAACCGCCGCCTGCCGCAGCTCGGAAATACCCGTGACGGTGGGGGAGCGGGGCGGACTTCCGCTGTTGGTTACAAGGCTTTTTCCCCGTCCGGGGCTGGTCGTTGGGGGGATCCTGG
>JAZOOM010000439.1:0-2023 GCA_045655025.1 Eubacteriales bacterium
CCATTCGGGTCGCGATTTCGCCGCCAGCCGCGGTGAGTATCTCAACTCGCTGATTTTGGCAAAGTATCTGGGCTTTCATTTTATCGATGCCGAGTCGGTGGTGTTCTTCCGCGAAAACGGAAGCTACGACGATGAGCGCACCAACCGCGAAATGACCGAGGAGCTGAAAAAGCACGAGTACGCGGTTATTCCCGGCTTTTACGGCGTGATGCCCAACGGCACCATCAAGACCTTCAGCCGCGGTGGCTCGGACGTGACGGGCTCCATCGTTGCCCAGGCGGCAGATGCGGAGCTGTACGAGAACTGGACCGACGTATCCGGCTTCATGATGGCCGACCCCCGCATCATCGACAATCCCTGCATCATCAAGGAGATCACCTACCGTGAGCTCCGCGAGCTGTCCTACATGGGTGCCACCGTCCTCCACGAGGACGCCGTGTTCCCCGTCCGCTCCGCCGGCATTCCCATCAACATCCGCAACACCAACCGCCCCGAGGATGAGGGCACCATGATCGTCTCCCATTCCGTGGGCTACGATTCCGAGCACGTCATCACGGGTATCGCGGGCAAGAAGAGCTTCTCGGTTCTGACCATCGAGAAGGACAGCATGAACTCCGAGGTGGGCTTCGGCCGCAAGGTGCTGGAGGTCTTTGAGGAGAACGAGATCTCCTTCGAGCATCTGCCCTCGGGCATCGACACCATGAGCGTGGTGGTGGCTTCCGCCACTCTGGATGACCGCCGCGAGAAGGTCATGAACGCCATCGTCCGCGCCGTCCGTCCCGACAGCGTGTTCATCGAGGATGAGCTGGCTCTCATTGCCGTGGTAGGCCGCGGCATGGTCAAGGCCAAGGGTACCGCCGCCCGTGTCTGTGACGCGCTGGCTCGCGCCGACATCAACATCCGCATGATCGACCAGGGCTCCTCCGAGCTGAACATCATCGTGGGTGTGGACAACGAGGAGTACGAGGACGCTCTGAAGGCCATTTACGGCGAGTTCGTCAAGGCGTGAGGGTGTGGCCGTGAAAAAAGAACTGATCACGTGGCTGACTCCCCATCTGCAAGCCCTCCCCGCCGGGGCTAAGGCCCTCTGCCTCAACCTCTACGAGTCCGAGGAGGAGGGTGAATTCGACGCTCAACTGGTGGCCTGCGCTACCTACGACCGTGAGGATCCCGACTGGGCCTGTGAGGATATCTACTCCACGGGCGAGGAGCTGTTCGGTTTTTCCTCCGAGGACTGGGAGGCCGCCCTGGATCTCATGCTGGAGACCATGGGCGAGGCTATCGCGGACGGGATGCTCCCCGATGCCATTGAGTACGTAGCCGTGGGCTTCGTGGACGGAGATCTGGAAGAGGTCTTCTGTCGGGAGTGAGCCTTTGAAGCCAACAAAAAAGGAGAGCGATCCCCATGCGGGAAATCGTTCTCCTTTTTTGGTCTGTCAGGGTGCTTACGCCATCTCGGCAGGCAGCTTCTTTCCGCCCAGCAGGTGGAAATGCAGGTGCTTCACGCTCTGACAGCCGTCCTCACCGCAGTTGGTGATGACGCGGTAGCCGTTGGTGAGGCCCTCGGCGGCGGCGATCTTGGGGATGACCTCAAAGATGCGCGCGACGGAAGCGCTGTTCTCAGGAGTCACCTCATCGGCAGAGGCCAGATGGGTCTTGGGCACGATGAGAATGTGGGTGGGAGCCATGGGGGCGATGTCGCGGAAGGCGTAGACCAGCTCGTCCTCGTACACCTTAGCGGAGGGGATATCCCCGGCGATAATCTTACAGAAAATGCAGTCCATATAAAAAATTCCTTTCGGGATGAATTCGGTATCCTTATTGTACACCGAAACGGGAGGATTGTCAAGAAGTTTTGAAAAATCCTCCGTATATTTTGCGGGGACGAATTCGATTGCTTTTCAAATTTGGGTGTATCGGTGCGTTGGGGGCACGGCAGGGCTCTGCCCTGCACCCGCTTAAGGGACTTTTGAAAACCTCCTCGCTTTCGCTCGGGGCGAATTTGCCTCCGGCAAATATCGCG
>JAZOOM010000440.1:0-2512 GCA_045655025.1 Eubacteriales bacterium
TAGTCCACCAGAAAGGAGAGGAACGAGCTTCCCGTAAACTTCAACAGGGTGGCGTAGATGCGGAATGAATCCCTGACCACGCGGAAGTGGCTGGTGGAATTGGCCTTGTCCTCGTACAGGGTGGCGATGGGAACCTCATAGAAGCCGATGCGGCGGTGAGCCATACGGGAGAGCACCGCCATTTCGTATTCGTAGCGGTCTCCCTCCACCGACAGCATCTCGGGGATCAGGGCTGCCGAGAAGGCGCGGAGTCCCGTCTGTGTGTCGGAGACCTTGGCACCCGAGAGAAGGCGGAAAACGCCGCGAGTGATGCTGTTTCCCATGCGGGAGCGGAAGGGCATTTCCTTGCCCACGCGGCGAACGCCCAAAGTCAGTTGATCGGGATGCTCGTCCGCCCCTTGGAAGACCCGCATCATGTCGCTCGTCAGGTGCTGACCGTCCGCGTCCATGATGCCTACCTTGGGCGGGCAGTCCGGGTCGAAGCCTTGAGTCAGCTCCGAGATGTGGGTCAGCGCGGTTTTGATGGCGGCACCCTTGCCCCGATTGACGGGGTGGACAAGCTTAGTCACGCGGGGATCCAGCCCTTCGAAAACAGGGCGGTAGCTCTCCCCGCTGCCGTCGTCCACCACGATGGGGAGACAGCCCGCATCCAGTACCTCGGACGTGAGCCGCCACAGCCGCTCGTCGGGACGGTAGGCGGGGATGACCACGTAGTATAGAGGGGAGATTCGCTCCTCGGGATCAGTCATGGCAGTTATCCTCCTTTGAACGGAGATGGGATAGAATCAGGGAGATCACCTGGGAGAGGACGGCCAGACCCAAAAGGATCCAACCGATGATCCAGTACAGCCGGTCCAGATCGGTGTAACGACCCGAAATGTTGACGATGCCGCGGAACAGGCACCCCACCGTCCAGGTGGCGACGCCCGAATTCCAGAGGTTGAAGGCGGCGCGGTTGACGAATCGGTGCAGGGGGGTCAGGAATCCTATCAGTCCCACCAGTCCGCAGCCTACCAGCGGCATGAGGAACATGCACCGCATGTGGTCAGACACCGCTCCGTGGGAAAACTGCTCGTAGATGCAGGTGAATATTCCGCAGAGCAAAGCCAGAGCTGCGCCCGTGACCGCAAAGCGGAGCATGCCGCGACGTGAGGCGTGCTGGGTCTTAATAGCCGATATAGACAATGTCGCTCACCTCCCTTTCATGGATCTCGTTCCAGTTGGTGCAGGGATTGTTGACCAGCTTTCCGTTAAAGTACATGGTGGCCGAGCCTCCGCCGTCCAGATTGTAGGCGGTGACGGCTCCCAGCTCCTGTAGTACCTGAGCCAGCTCCAGCAGAGTGGGGCCTTTACTCTGATCGGTGCGGCCGTCAGCCACTACGAAGAGGTAGTGACCCTCGCCCACATAGCAAATGGCGGTGCGGGGATTTCCGTTGGGGTTGGAGATGCCTACCTCGGTTTTGGCATCCACCACGATCTCCCCGTTCTTCAAAAGCGTCGGGCCAAAGCCGAAGACCTGAACGGCACCCTTGGCCTTGAGGTCGTCTATGGAGGTGGTCCTTTCATCGAAGGGGAAGAGGGAACCGTCCCAGAGGATGGCCAGATCTTCGAAGTATCTCCGCCGATTGTCCTCGGTGGGGCGGAGGGTCTTGCGCAGAATGACGCCGTTGCGGATGACGTAGCCCTTTTCGTTGGCTCCGTAGTAATCGCCGTTGATGGCCAGAATGGCGCCCACACGCTTGGCTTGGGTGGAGGTCTTTTCCTTGATGTTGAGGCCGTAGGAGTCTTGGGCCAGCGCGGTTTTGAGATACTGAGGATCCTTGATCTTGACCTCGGCCACGTGGAAGTTGGAGCCGTACCGCCGTACCGTGGTGATCGTGATGGAAATGTTCTCGTCCAGATAACTGTTTTCGGTAATGATAGGGTAGGCCTCGGGGGGGAGGGTCTCGGTCTCTGTTTCGGTCTCGGGCGCGGATTCCTGAGAAGACTCGTCGGGCTCGCGGGTATTGTCGGGCTCGTTTTCCGTAGGGTCAGAGGGGAGTGTCAGGACGAAGGTGGGCTCACTTTCGGTCTCGCTCTCCTGAGGCTTGGTGAATTGGGAGAGATCTATGGTTTCATACTCCTCCTCGGGCTCCTCCAGCTCCTTGGGAATGATGAAGACCGTGAGCAGTGACCAGGTCAGAAGCAGGGTCAGAGCTAGACTGAAGATGATGCTGTAAGCATAGGGCTTTCGAAAGAATTTCAACATAGGCAAGCCTTTCAAATGGGTATGCTCTAATCATACATCTCAGATATGCCAACAAAAAGAACAAATTATGCCAATCCTGTGAATTTTTTGCATTTTTGTCGAACAACTTCATATTGGGTTTGCAAATATTTACAATTAGGGGGTTGCGGTGGTCTATGAAATGAGGTATAATAATACGAATAGATTGTAAATTGCTGTTTAACGGTGCGAAGGAGCACGGCCTCCGGCGGCTTAGAACCTTTTTGAAAAAAGGTTCTAAGAACT
>JAZOOM010000441.1:0-4734 GCA_045655025.1 Eubacteriales bacterium
AGTACCCCCACATGAAGGGACGTGCCATGTGCGAGGAGTTTGGAGCCTACGGCTGGGCAGAGGGATGCACCATGATGAAGTGGATCACCGACTTCCTTCTGGTGCGGGGCGTGAATCACTTCGTCCCCCACGCCTTCTCCCCCGACTACCCCGACCCCGATTGCCCGCCCCACTTCGGCGCGGAGGGGCACGATCCCCAATTTGAGGGCTTTACCCATCTGATGGGCTATACGAATCAAGCCGCCCACCTCTTGTACGGCGGCAAGCATATCAACTCCTGCGCCATCCTCTACCACGCCGAGGGTGAGTGGATGAACCGCCGCGGAGAGGCCATGCTCATGGAGGTGCCCGCCAAGGCGCTGTATGACGAGCATCTCAACTATGACTTCATCTGTCTGGACGCGCTGGAGACCGCTTCCGTGGAGAAGGGTTGCATCATCGTCAACGGTGAGACCTACGGCGCGCTGGTGGTGCCCTACGCCCCCGTCCTGCCCGACTCCTTGACGGGTATTGTCAAGAACCTTACGAGCGCAGGCGTTCCCGTCTTGCTTTGTAATGGTAGACCCTGCGGTATGGAGGGTGAGGTGGTGGCTGTTGCCGACCTGCCCGCCCGCATCCGTGAGCTGGGGCTTGCGGATATCACCGTGGAGGGGAACTGCCCTCTTATGCGCCACTACCACGTCAGACGCGACGGCACCGAGGTGTTCATGTTCTTCAACGAGGACAGCGCGAACGTCGCAAAGGCTGCCGTCACTCTCCCCGTCAGCGGTGACTTCGCCCGCCTGCGCCTCATCGAGAGCGGCGTGTACGGGGAAAACACCCCCGACGGCCGCGTTCAGATCCACCTCCTGCCCGGTCAGTCCGAAATTCTGGTCTTCGGCAAGGAGACCGAGGGCATGGGGATCACGACATTGCCCGCCGTCACCGACCCCGTGAAGGAGACGATCCTCGCCCCCACCTATACCGTCGAGTTGGCGGATTCCGAGGATCTGACCGCATACTCCCCCTATAAAACCACGGATCGGCTCTTCAACGTTACGGGAAGAGACGAAAAGCCCGCATTCTCGGGACTTATGCGCTATACCTTCACCCTGTGTTTGGATGAAGTCCCCTTCCGCGCCGTCCTCGATCTGGGACGCGTGGGGCAGACCGCTAAGGTGTCCGTTAACGGCACTGAGGCAGGCATCCGCATTGCCGCGCCCTATACCTATCCCATCTCCGACCTGCTCCAAAAGGGAGAGAACACCGTCACGGTGGATGTAGCCAATACCCTTGTGGGCAAGATCCGGGACGGCTTCTCCTACCATATGCCCCTTCTGCCTTCGGGTCTTTTGGGGCCGGTGAAGCTGCTGGAACATTAATACATCCTACATCCTACATCATGCAACCAAAGGAGACCATCATGAACCGCCACATGAAAATCGTCACCATTGCTCTATCCGTCCTGCTTTTCATTACCGCCGCCATTCCCATGGCGGTGTTTGCCGCCGATCCCACCCCCACCCTTGTCATCACCGAGATCTGCTACAACCCCACGTTCATTGAGGGCAACGACAAGGATCTTGCGGACCCCGCCGACGTGCTGGAGTACGTGGAGTTTACCAATATTTCCTCCGAGACGGTTTCTCTGGAGGGCATTACCCTGCAATATTCCAAAGAGGGCTTTGAGGGCGCGTACCGTGTCAATACCGTGCTGGCTATGGAGGGCGGCGACATGACGCTCGCCTCCGGTGAGGTGGCGATCATAGCCGTTTACAATGCCGATACCGTCCGGGCGGGCTTGGCCTACGCGACCGCCGAGGAAAAAAAGGCTTACTATGATTTCTTCGTGGAGTTTTATGCCTGCGCCGAGGTCGTTTCCGAGAAGAACTTCTACGTCGCGCCCGCCGTGGAGAGCGGTAGCGGAAATGCCATTGAGAACGCCTTCCGACTGGATAATGGCAACGAGGACAGTGTGATGCGGATCGTGAACAAGGACGGCGCTACCCTTTGCGAGGCTGTCTACGACGCGGTCAAGTGGAATCGCAATTGGTTCTCTGTGAATTTCTTCTACCGCGCGGGAATTGTGGAGAGGCATCCTCTGGCCTCTCTGGCGTACAACATCGCGGGCAGCACCCCCGGTGTGATCCGCGCCAATCAGATCACCTCCGAGGGACTGGCCCCCACGGGTGAGACGGTTCCCCTGAAGGTCATGGAGTACAACGTCTGCGCCGAGAACACCAAGCAGACCTATCCCGACGGCAGTCAGCCCACCATGGATCAGCGCATCGAAATGGTGTTTGACGTTATAGAAGGCCATGATCCCGACGTGATCGGTCTGACCGAGATCAACTACCTGTGGCGCCCCTACCTGGAGGAGAACGTCACAAACAAGGGCGGGAAGTACGCCGCCTACGGTCGATCGGGACAGGGCTCTACCTACGGCTCGGGTCGTTACAGCGGTCAGAAGTGGGATCTTTTCAATCTCATTTTGTGGCGTACCGACAAGTACGAGCTGGTGGAGAGCGGTACCTTCTGGGGCTCCCGCACCCCCGACCGTGCCAATACCTGTAACTGGCCCAACGGCCTGACGGGTGATATGGGTCGCGCCATGAACTGGGTCATTCTGAAGGATAAGGCCACGGGTCTGGAATTCTTCTTCCTCTGCGGCCATCTGGATGCCAAGGTGGACGAGGTGCGCACCCTGTCTGCCGAGCTGATCCGCAACCGCGCGCTGGAGATCGCCGACGGCCGTCCCATCATTCTGGTGGGTGACTGGAACGCCAATGAGCGCCGTCCCGCCTACGGTGAGCTCACCAAGGACGGCTTGGATGATGCCCGTTACCTCACCGCCGATTACGAGGACATGAATATCTACAACACCTACAACAAGTGGGGCGAGTACACCGACGAGTATACCACCCGTCCTCCCATCGACCATTGCTTCGTATCCACGGCCAACGTGTTCGTGGACAGCGCGCTGATGGATCAGGCCTTCATCGACGAGGCGAAGACCATGTACGCCTCGGATCATAACGCCACCATATTCAGCCTTCAGCTCCTGCTCCCCGAGACCGAGGAGGAGACCGAGACACCGACCGACGGTGACACGGAGGAGATCACGACCCCCGCAACCGAGACTCCCACCGAGGCCGTTACCGATCCCGTAACCGAGGCTCCCACGGCAGAGCCCACGCAGCCTGTCAAGGGCGGATGCGGCTCCGTCGTATCCTTGTCGGTCATGGCTCTGCTGCCTGTGGTTGCGGTTGCCCTGTCCAAGAAACGGAAATTCTGATCGTTTTCAAGTTTAAAACAACAAGGAGGCTTCCATGAGCAACAATCGCCTGCACGACGTTCTTCACCGCTGTGAGGATAACTACCTCCTCCCCTTCTACTGGCAGCACGGCACTCATCGCGACCGCATCCCCGCTCAAGTGCAACGCATCTACGAGAGCGGATGCCGCGCCCTGTGCGTTGAATCCCGTCCCCACCCCGATTTCTGCGGCCCCGATTGGTGGGCGGATATGGATATCATTCTCGCCGAGTGCGAGAAGAGGGACATGAAGGTCTGGATTCTGGACGACAAGCGTTTCCCCACGGGCTACGCCAACGGCTTCATTGAGAAGAAGTACCCCCACCTCCGCCCGTGGGGGATCATCGAGGAGCATATCGACGTGCTGGGTCCCGCCCCCGATACGGCCTTTCTGGTCAGCAAGGTGCTCCCCGACGATGAAATTCTGGGCGTGTTTGGCTGTAAACGGAGCGACGCGGGCCAGTACATCCTGGGGGACTACGTGGATCTGACTCCCACCCTCACTGAGGGCAACGCCTACTGGGACGTCCCCGAGGGCATCCACCGCGTGTTCATCTACACCAAATCCCGCCGCGGCAGCCGAGGCAACTACATCGACATGACCTGTTCGGAGTCCTGCCAAGTGCAGATCGAGGCGGTCTACGAGCCTCACTTTGAGCATTACGCCAAGTATTTCGGGAATACTCTGGTGGGATTCTTCTCGGACGAGCCCTCCTTCGGGAACGGCATGGCCACCCGCCACCCCGTAGATCCCAGCGGCCACGAGCGTCCCTTGGGCACCGTGGGCATGGCGCTCCCCTTCAATCCCGTGGTCATCGACATGATGACCGACGAGCTGGGTGAGTACGCCCTCCCCTACATGGGGGAGCTGTGGTATCCCGGTGAACACGCCGCATCCGTTCGTTTGGCCTACATGAACGCCGTGACGAGACTGTACCGCGACAACTTCAGCTACCTCCTGGGTAACTGGTGTCGGGATCACGGTGTCATGTACATCGGCCACGTCATCGAGGACTTCAACTGCCACGCCCGCATGGCCTCCGGCGCGGGTCACTATTTCCGCGCTCTGGAGGGACAGGACATGGCAGGTATCGACATCGTCCTCCATCAGGTCATGCCCGGCATGGCCCACCACATCCACAATACCAGTCTGTCTACGGGTGTCAGCGATCCCGCCTTCTACCACTACGTGCTGGGTCAGCTGGGCGCATCCCTTGCCCACCAGTACCCCCACATGAAGGGACGCGCCATGTGCGAGGAGTTCGGCGCTTACGGCTGGGCGGAGGGCTGCACCATGATGAAGTGGCTCAGCGATTTCCTCCTGGTGCGCGGCATCAACCATTTCGTCCCCCCCGCCCTCTCCCCCGGCTCACCCCCCCCCCCCAGCCCCCCCCCCATTTGGCGGGGGGGGGGCGGGCCCCCCGTTTTGGGGGTTTTCCCCC
>JAZOOM010000442.1:0-10813 GCA_045655025.1 Eubacteriales bacterium
AAAAAGTCCCTTAAGAATCCCCAAAACTTTCAAAAAAGGATTATTTTACAATACTTTTTGAAAGTTTTTGGAGTTCTTAGAACCTTTTTTCAAAAAGGTTCTAAGCCGCCGGAGGCCGTGCCCCCAACTCACCGATAAACCCAAATTTGAACACCGCAAGGAGCCACATATGACCTACACCCAAGCCCTCGATTTCATCCACTCCACCTGCTGGAAGGGCAGCCGCCCCGGGCTGGAGCGCACTATTGAGCTGACCGACCGCCTGGGCAGACCCCAGGATTCTCTGAAATTCATTCATATCGCCGGCACCAACGGCAAGGGTTCCACCTCCGCCATGTTGGCATCCATCCTGCAAAAGGCGGGATACAAGGTGGGGCTGTACACCTCCCCCTTCATCCTCCGCTTCAACGAGCGCATGCGGATCAATGGAGTAGACATCCCCGACGGGGAGCTGGCCGAGATCACGGAATTCGTCAAGCCCCACGCTGAGGCTATGGCCGACACCCCCACCGAGTTCGAGCTGATCACCGCTATCGCCCTCTGCTACTTCGCCCGCAACGCCTGCGATTACGTGGTGTTCGAGGTGGGCATGGGGGGACGGCTGGACTCCACCAACATCATTGACCCCGAGACCGTCATGGCCTCCGTCATCACGGGCATCGCCATGGATCACACCGCCTTCCTGGGTGACACCCCCGAAAAGATCGCCGCCGAGAAGGCGGGAGTCATCAAAAAGGGCTCCGTGGTGATCTACGGCGGTAACCATCCCCCCGTGGGTGAGGCCGTAAGCACCGCATTGGATCACGGCGAGCTCTGCGGCCGCGTCATCCGCCAAAAGGCCGAGGAGGTGGGCGCAGCCTACCTGGAATCCAACCACGCGGGACTGGCCAACGTAGATAGCAATCTGTTCGGCACACGGTTCGATTTCTGCGAGCGAAAGGATCTGTTCATCCCCCTAGCCGGCCTCTACCAGCCCTACAACGCCTCCACCGTGCTGTCCACGGTGGATCTGCTCCGCATCCGCGGGCTTCACATCTCCGAGACCGCCATCCGCGAGGGGCTGGCCTCGGTGAAGTGGCCCGCCCGCTTTGAGGTGCTGTCCAAGTCCCCCTTGGTCATCGCCGACGGCGGCCACAACCCCGAGGGCATCGACGCCGCCATCGCCAGCGTGAAGGCATACTTCAAGGAGGAAAAGATCCTCCTGCTCACAGGTGTTATGGCGGATAAGGACTACACCCACATGGTCAGCCGTATGGCCGAGGTAGCCGCCCGCGCGTTCTGCGTCCGTCCCGCCAACGACCGTGCCCTTGACCCCGCCGCCTACGCCGAGACCTTCCGCCAAATGGGCATCCCCGCCGAGGGCTACGCCACGGTGGCCGAGGGGGTGAAGGCCGCTATGGAGGTGGCCGAGAGAGAGGGGAAAGCCCTGCTCTGTCTGGGGTCGCTGTACATGTACGGCGAGGTACGCGCCGCCGTTGTGGGTGAGGTGGAAGCATGACCGCCCCCGCAAGCGCCACCATCCGCTTCGCCACCCCCGCCGATGCCGAGGCGCTGGTGGCCATCTATGCCCCCTACATCCTGAAAACCGCCATCACCTATGAGTATGAGATCCCCTCGGTGGCCGAATTTTCCCGCCGCATCGAGACCTACTCGGCCAAGTACCCTTACCTTGTGGCCGAGCTGGGCGGCACCCCCGTGGGCTACGCCTACGCCTGCCCCCTCGGTAGCCGTCCCGCCTTTGATTGGGCTGTAGAGACCGCCATCTATATCCGCGAGGACTGCAAAGGGCTGGGGATCGGTAAGGCTCTCTACGAAAAACTGGAGGCCATCCTTAAGGCCATGGGCATCCGTACCATGACCGCCGCCGTGGCCAGCGTGGAGCATGACGATCCCTACTTGACCAATGCCAGCATCGCCTTTCACCTGCGCATGGGATTCACCCCTGTGGGGACGTTCCACCATGCGGGGTGCAAGTTCGGGCGGTGGTACGATCTGACGTGGTTGGAGAAGGCCATCGGGGCGTATGAAGGGGATCCGGAACATCCCAAAACTGTGCATGAAATCCTCGACGCACTGGAAGATGTGGATCATATATAATTTGGCGTACCCCCCGTAGGGAGCGACGCCCTCGTCGCTCCTCCCTCCAATTGACATTTTTCTATTGTCAAGCAAAACGTTTTGCCCGTTAAAAATAAAAACCTCTGTGTTTAGGAGCGACGAGGGCATCGCTCCCTACAAGGACAACAGGAATTTGAAAACCGCGCCATTCCTCACGGGTGGCGCGGTTCTTTTCATTCCTTGGTAAAAGCCTCCGCCGTCATGCGAGTGCCCACACGGTAGCCGCTGATGAAGCTATCCTCGCGGATCAGCTCGATCATCTCGTCCATTTGGCGGTCGTACTTCTCCAGTATTTCCTTTTGCTCCTCGGTCAGGCCTTGGCAGAGCCTTTCGCGGTTGCTTGCACGCAACTGTAGGAGGTCTTGGATGTATGGACGATTGGGGCCGTCCTTTTCGTTGGGCGTGAGACGGCCGCGGTAGAAATCCTTTAGGGCATCGAACATTTTTCTTCCTCTCATTTGCATTGGATAATTGTGGCTCCATTATAGCACATAGAAGGGAGAAAGATGACACGCAGTGAATGTCAAGTGCGTTTTTTTGAATAATATTTCAAATTTAGGTTTGTCGGTGAGTTAATGAGGTTGTAGGGCGGGGGCTTGCTCCCGCCGCTACCGCCTAAAAATCTTTGGTTCTTTTGAGATTTCGGCGGGAGCAAGCCTCCGCCCTGCCATCATGAACCCCCTTAGCAACAAGAACCGCGCTTGCCCTCACGGGTGGCGCGGTTTTACGTAAATTGCGGTTTATCGGTCTATTGGGTTGCAGCTATGCGAGGGGGGTGCGGGGGGCGAAGCCCCCAGCACCTAGAACGGCGGCCGGCAGTGCCGAGGGCGGCCTTGAGCGCCTCGGCGCGCACCGGTAGGTGCAAGAAAATTGCTGTGAGCCAAAGGATTTTAGCAATTTCTTTGTTCCGTATGTTTCTCGTTATAGCCAATTTTCTTGCGGCTTCCGCCGCGCGTCAGAGGGCGTTCCCCCCTCCGACACCGCCCCCCTTCCGCGCTTTGTGATGGGGGCTTCGCCCCCATCACCCCCTAAAAAACAGAAACCCAACGCACCGATAAACCCAAATTTGAATTCCCTTCCTCTCATATGAAAGGAGCCCTATCATGAAGCTCGCCACCACCACAGCCGACTTCTCGGCCTACGCGAAGACTCCCGCCGCCGCCCTTGAGCTGTGCGCCCGCAGTCCCTTCCGCTATATTGATCTGAACCTCCCCCACCGTTACATGGGGGAGGACTGGGAGGCCATCACCCACGAAGCGGGGGAGACCGCCGCCCGTTCGGGCATGACCTTAGTCCAAGCCCACGCGGGAGATTTCCTTGCGGGTGGCGACCCTACCCCCAAGTATACCGAGCTGACCCGCGCCATCCGCGCCTGCGGGATGCTGGGGATTCCTCAGATCGTGGTGCATGCTCAATGGGACTTTTCGATGCCCTATCCCACGGGGATGGAGCGGTTCTTTGCCTACAATAAGGGCCTGTACGAAAAACTCTTTCCCGTGATGGAGGAGACAGGGGTCAAGGTGCTCATCGAGAACTCCTGCGAGTCCAACATGGGCCCCGCCTGCTACTTCATGACGGGGCGGGAGATGGCGGAGTTTCTGGACTACGTCGGTCACCCCCTGCTGGGCGCGGTGTGGGACACGGGTCACGCCAACTGCCGCGGGAATCAGCAGTACGACGATCTGATGGCCCTGCGGGGACGGCTGGACGGCGTGCATATCCACGACAACGACGGCCGCTGTGACGGGCATACTGCTCCCTTCATGGGGATGCTTGACTGGGACAGCATCCTGCGGGGGCTGGTGGACAGCGGCTACAGGGGCTATTTCACCTTTGAGTGCGACAATTTCCCCATGCGGGGCGGCGGGTGGCCCTACCTGCGCCGCAACGACGCGCCCGAGACGGCCAAGCTGCAGAATCCCTCCCTCGAGTTGAAGATCATGGCGGAAAATTACCTGTATGAGACGGGGAAGTATCTCTTGGGGCAGTATGGGGTGTTTGAAGAATAGGAAAGGAAAGCATGATGGAAAGAACCTACAAAAAGAATATCGTGGACTTTATTGAGGGCCGTATGCCCCCCGCCGAGTTCGTGGCGTGGCTTGAGTCCACTCCCGCAGCCATGGATTGGTTGCAGAGCCTGATTCCCGAGGGGATGACCATGGATGATTGGTTTGAGACCGACATGGACTACTTCCTCAAAAAGCTCCCCGCCGCTGAGTACGAGGCCATCATGGCGGCCTACCGCGCTCTGAGCGAGGCCGAGGCCGCACCCATAGAGGCGCAGATTCCCGCTGCTTTGGAGGTGGTACGGCTTCTGTCTGCCGCAGATCCCCAAACGGTCAAGTTTGATTCCGTGATCCCCCTGCTTTTGACCAATTATGACGCCGTATTGAGTGATCCCGCAAGCTACAAGCCCGACTACGTGGCCTACATGGTGGACGGGATACGGAAGCTGTTCACCGAGACCTATCGGGCGTTTGAGATATTTCCTTATGACGTCCGCCGCATGGCCGAGCGGCAAAAGACCCCCGACCGCTTGGGTCATCAGCTCAACCTCCAAGGCTGGCTCTGTCGGCTGATGGAGCAGCTTTTCCCCGAGGAGACCTTCGTCTGTGACAACACCCTCTCCGAGAAGCATTCCTTTATGCTGGACGCCTGCCCCGAATACATCGGCGGGGTCGAGGTGGAGGAGGCGGGCATCATCGAGGCCATTCTGGACAGCGTGCCCGAGACAATGCCCAAGAGCAAGCGGGTCAAGGAAGTGAAATCCCGCATCAAGGAGGCCTTCCACGTATCGGGCACCGTCTACCCCCGCTGGGTGCAGGAGGCCGAGTGGCCTGTGTCCCCGAGCGGCAAGCCCCTGCGTTTTGTCAAGCAGAAGCGCAAAAAGGGGAAGGAATACGAGAATATGCTCTACACTCTGTTCTACTTCGAGGACGTGGACACGGGGGAGGAGCGGGTGGTGGAGCAGTTCACCTGAATACACGAAAACCGAGACGAGGCCGATCCGCCTCATCTCGGTTTTCCTTTAGAGATTCCCTTTACACGATCACAATATCCGCCTCTGCATCCACCACCGTCAGCTGACTTTGATCAATCACGAGGCTCACCGCATCCCCCGCCTTGCCGCTATAGGGCGCGATGACAGCCTGACGGCCACCCCCTACGTCCAGCTCGGCGTAGACCATACGGCCATAGTCCAGAATCCTTGTGACCCGCCCGGGAAGGGCGGTTTTTTCGTCTACCTTCCCACGGGGCATGACCGTTACGGCATCGGGAGGGAAGCGGTAAGACAGGGGGGCTTTGAAAATGGCCGTTCCCTTGCAGGAGAAGAGCTTTTCGCACAGCTCGGAGTCAGCGGTGACGGGCTGATCCTCCATGTCCAGATAGAAGCGATAGACCTTCCGCCCCTTGTCGTCCAGCTCCTTTTCCTTGGTGAAGCGTCCCGAAAGAGAATTTTCGTCGGGGAGGGGGGTGATGCCGTAGGCCTCCACCGTGATACGGCTGAGATCCACGTCGAAGGGGAGATTATCTCCTTTCGAAAAACGGGGATCTCCCGCTTCGGTGGCAAAGATCACCTCATCCCCTACCGTAAGGCGGTAGAGGGTGCGGGTCACGCCGTCGGTGGGGATGGGCACTGCTTCGGCCACCTGCGCCCGTCCGCTCCCCGTGCCCAAGAGAAGGGCATTTACGGGGAGGATGAGCAGAGGGACGGTCTTGACGGGAGCTTGGAGCTTGGCTTTCCCTCGCAGAGCGGGAGGCAGGGGGAATCTCTGCCCCGCGAAGGTCAGGGCGTCGGGGGTCAGCTCGCAGGGGCAGATATTCTCGGTGGGAACGCGGGGCTTGATGCTGACCTCGGTCTCTCGGTCAAATAGGTGGAGCTTACCGAGATTGACGGCGGCCTGTATCACCTCGCCGCTGTGGGCTTCGAAGTCGGCGGGGGCTTTGATGATGATGGTGTCCCTCCCCGAGGCTGAACCTTGACCGTCAGCGGTGTTTTCCTCGGTGTCCTCGGCAGTAGCCCCAATGGAACGCCCGATAGGGAGATTATCAGGGACGGCTACCCCAATATGGCCGTAGATCAAGGTTTCCCCGCCCAACGCCTCCACCACGGTAACCGTCACGGGGAGCTTTGCCCACTCGGCAGGGCTCATGCCCTCCTGCCACGGAATCACGTCATCAGGGCGTACACCCACCACCACGGGGTGGATGCCGTCCATGTAGTGGGTCTGGACACGGTTGAGGGTGGCGTAGTCGGCGGTCATTTCCGCGCCGCAATCCAACAGGATGCGGACGGTGTTCCCCTCCTTTTTCAGAGTAGCGGGGTGAAAATTCATGGGAGGCGTGCCCATAAAGCCTGCCACAAAGAGATTGGCGGGGTG
Organism: Eubacteriales bacterium; assembly: GCA_045655025.1. Classification (GTDB taxonomy): domain Bacteria; phylum Bacillota; class Clostridia; order Oscillospirales; family CAG-272; genus CAMEON01. The sequence continues at coordinate 6,501 of JAZOOM010000442.1, forward strand.
ATTGTAGAGGTTCTTCGGCGTGTCGATCTGCTGGACGAAGCCCCCCTTCATGACCACGATGCGGCTACCCATGGTCATGGCCTCCACCTGATCGTGGGTGACGTAGATGAAGGTGGTGCCCAGCCGCTCGTGGAGTCTGGTGATCTCGGCGCGCATGACCCCGCGGAGCTTGGCATCCAGATTGGACAGGGGCTCGTCCAGAAGAAAGACCTTGGGGCTCCGCACAATGGCGCGGCCTAAAGCCACTCTCTGCCGCTGACCGCCCGACAGGGCGCGGGGCTTGCGCTCCAGATACTCGGTAATGCCCAGAATGCGGGCGGCCTCGGTGACCTTCTCACGGATGATGTCCTTGGGTACCTTGGCGGTCTTGAGGGCGAAGGCCATGTTCTCGTAGACCGTCATGTGGGGGTAGAGGGCGTAGTTCTGGAAGACCATGGCGATGTTGCGGTCGCCGGGCTCTACGTCGTTGACAATGACCCCATCGATCCGGAGCTCCCCCGCCGAAATGTCCTCCAGCCCCGCGATCATGCGCAGGGTGGTGGATTTCCCACAGCCCGAGGGGCCGACAAAGACGATGAACTCCTTGTCCCGTATCTCCATATTGAAGTCGTTGACCGCTTTGGTCGTGCCGTCGTAGACCTTGTAGATGTGCTTGAGGGAGAGGCTTGCCATAGGGTTTGCTCCTTTGTCATGTAATATTCATCAGTGACACGCCCGCAGGGCATATCGTGCCGAAGGCATATCGCGCCCGCAGGGCATCTCGCCCGAGACCTTGTGAATGAGATGCGCCTGTCGGCGCGCGATATGCCCTTCGGGCAAGAGATACCCTTTGGGTACGATATGCCCCTTGGGCGCGATATGCCCTGCGGGCGTGAAAAGCGTTACCCTTTCACCGCGCCGCCCGTCACACCTTGCACGTAATACTTCTGCAACCACATGAACAGCAAGGTGATCGGCACCGCCACCACTACCGCCGCGGCGCAGAAGGTGGTGAAATACTGCTGGATCATCTCACGCTCCAGCCAGCGGAACATGCCGAGGGAGACGGTGTACATCCCCGTGTCGGGCACACCCGAGAGGATGTAGGACACGAAGATATAGTCGCACCACGGGGAGATGAAGCTGATGAGGATGGTATAGATGATGATGGGCTTGGAGAGGGGGAGGATGATCTGACGGAACACCTGCGCCCGTGTCGCCCCGTCCATGCGGGCGGCCTCGTCCAGGGACTTGGGGACGGTGTCGAAAAATCCCTTGGCGATATAGTAGGACAGAGCCGCCCCCGCCGAGTAGACGATGATGAGGGAGGCGTGGGATTGGTAGCTGTTGGGCAGGAGGATCTTCAGGAGAAAATACACCGCCGACATGGACATGAAGCCGGGGAACATCCCCAGGATCAGCATGATATTCATGAGGGATCTGCGGGCGGGGAAGCGGATGCGGGAGAAGGCGTAGGACACCGCCAGCACGAAGAGGGTGGTGATGGCACAGCTGATCACCGCGATGAGCAGGGTGTTGCCGTACCAGCGGGGGAAATCGGTCTCGGTGAAGAGACGGCGGTAGTTGTCCAGCGTCCACGTCTGAGGGAAGAAGCCGGGACTCCACGCTCCCGGCTCGGCGCGGAAGGACTGCACCAAGAGGTAGATCAGGGGGACGATCCACAGAATCGACAGAGCGGTGAGGATCACCTGCCCTGCGGTGTTGCCGACGGCGCGGCGGGCGCGCATACCCAGTAGGCGGGTCTTGGGGGGCGTTGGGGTGGTTTGTGCGGTTGAATTCATTGGAAATGCTCCTCTCCTTTCACGGCGGATGAGCGATTGTAGACCACCAGCGACAGAATGGCCGAGATCAGGAAGACAATGATACCGATGACCGAGGCCAGCTTGTAGTTGCGGTCAGCCCCCAGCGAGAGCTTATACAGCCACGTAATGAGCAGGTCGGTTCCCTTGGCACCGTTGGTGTATTGGGACAGATCTCCCGGGCCGCCGCCGCTGAGGAGGTAGATCACGTTGAAGTTATTGAGGTTGCCGATGAACTGGGTGATGAGGTAGGGACCCGTGACGAAGAGCATATAGGGCAGGGTGATCTTCATGAAGCGGCGCATAGGCCCCGTGCCGTCTATGCGGGCGGACTCGTAAAGATCCTCGGGAATGTTCATGAGAATACCGCTGCACAAAAGCATACTGTAGGGCACGCCGATCCAGAGATTCACCAGAATGATACCGATACGGGTGGTGAGGATGTCCAGACCGAACTGCAAATGGTAGCCGAACAGATTCTCAATGAGCTGGGTGATGATGCCGCCGCCGCTGCCGAGGATGCCGCCGCCCGTGTCCAGCATTTTGGAAAGGATCAGGAGGGAGACGAACTGGGGAACGGCGATGGTGGCCACGAAGAGGGTGCGGTAAAGCTTTTTCAGCCGTATCCCCTTCTTGTTGATGAGGAGAGCCAACAGCATCCCCACGAAGTAGTTGCTGAAGGTGGAAAAGAACGCCCACGTCAGCGTCCACGTCAGCACTCTGCGGAAGGTGGAGCCCAAGGACGAGCCTCCCTCCAGCATATCCCCGAAGTTCTGAAATCCTACCCACTGAAACAGATGCTCGGGGACCTCGTGGTTGGCATCGTAGCTGGTGAAGGCGATAAGGATCATGGTCACCAGCGGGATCACCGTGAAGACGAACAGGCCGAGGAGGGGGAGTGACAGGAGAGTGATATGGAATTTGCTGTCCCCCAGCAGGGCGATGTCCTTTCGGATGCCGTCGGGGCGGGGGCCGATGATGGCCGACTGCTCCAGGGCGTAGGCCTCCCTCACGGATCGGAGGTAGACCAGCAGGAAGAACAGGATGACGAAGGCGGAAAGAATGCCGTACAGAACGATGTGGAAGGAGTTATCCCCCGCGATCTTGACGAATTCCCCCAGCTCCTCGTCCCAGACGTTGGATACGTGGGTCTCCACCCGTCCTACGTTGCCCCCCGTGAAGAGGTTCTCAAGGAACATGGAGAGATAGCGGCCGCCGAAGAGGACGGTGTAGAGGATGAAGAGGATCTGGGCGGCCAGATAAATGATCCCCCGCGCCACCTGCCCGCGGCGGAGGTGCCCCAGACCCATGACAAAGTAGGAGGCCTTGGTGGTAGCGTCTCCCTCTGCGAAATTGGTGAAGAAACTCCGTATTTTGGCGGCGGTGCGGCGGAAGGAGCCCGCTATGCGGGAGGCCGCCCGTTTCGGTGCGGCCTTGATCCCCGCGATGAAGGAACGCCCCAGGCGGACGAGAGGGGACTGGGGGACGTAGGGGAAGTTTTGGTTGGTTGGATTGTTCATGTGTGGTACCTGTTCTGTTTGGGGGATATCTCGCACCCGAAGGGTGCATATCGAGCCGCTTTCAGTGGCATATCGAAGCGCGAAGACTTATGTCGAGCGGTATATCGAGCAGCCGAATGGGTGCATATCGACAAAAAACGTTTAGTCGATATACGCCTCGCGGCGTTCGATATGCGCGTCGTTTTCCGCCGCACTCGATATTCCGATCGGGCGGTGCCCAATCGGATCGATATGCCCCCTTGGGTGGCGTGATTATCCCTTCCGAATCTGCTTACAAAGCGCGTCCAAATACCCCTGAAGCTGCTCGTCCGTCACGTCCTTCCCCTCGGCCTTGGCGGTGAGGAGAGGGGTGATGAGGGAGGCCATGGGCGTCCAGAAGGTGGAGGGCACGTTCTTCTGGGAGCGGTTGTAGGCCGCCTGCTCCAGCACCACCGAGATCACGGGGTCGTTTACCACCTCGGGGGTGGCGGCGGCCTTCTTGTTGGTGGGGGCGAAGCCGCGATCCTTGAAGCGCTTGAGCTGGTTCTGTTCGTTGGTCAGGTAGGCCGCCAGCTTGGTGGCCTCGCCCTTGTTCTTGCTGTAGCCGTTGACCCCCATGAGCTTGTAGCCCATGAAGCCCGACAGGCGCATGTCCTCGCCGCCGATCTTGGCGGTGGGGAGGATGCACACGCCCATGTCGTCGCCCAGGAGCTGCCTTATGGTGGAGGCGTTCCACGTACCGCTGACGGCGGCGGCGGCCTCACGACTGCCGTTCTTATCGGGAGTGAAGGCGGCGATGATCTTGGAGTCGTCGGTCTGGGCCACCAAGCCCTTGCGGTTCACGTAGTGGCGGAGGGACTTCATGACCTCCAGACCGTCCTTGGAGTCGAAGTTGATGGAGATCTTCTCCTCCACCATGCGGTCGTTGTAGGTCACGTCGTATTTCAGATCCTCGTCGGCAAAGAAGAAGGAGGCCAGGTACCAGCCGTCGTCGTTGATCTTGAAATGCACCTTC
>JAZOOM010000443.1:0-6231 GCA_045655025.1 Eubacteriales bacterium
GACGATCTCCTTTACGGCAGCGTTGATGTCCTCTGCAGCATAGTCGGAGTTGGGGAGGAAACCGTCGCTTATCCTTTCCGACTGTCCGTAACCGGTTATGTCGATCCTCCACACCGCATATCCGTTGCGGGCAAGGAAACGGACGAGACTGTAGTCCTTGTAGTTGATGTCGAACTCATGTGAGGAATACGTCAGGCCGTGCACGAGAAGGATCTGCCTCTTCGGCTCGGTGGGTGGACGCTCCAAGGAACGGAGACAGCAGCTGGCCGAGGCCGCCGCAAACCGTTGTGACCTCTGCATCCTTACCTCGGACAACCCCGGCTGTGAGCCTCCCATGGACGTGATCGAGGCAATCGACGCATCCTTCCCCGAGGGAAGCTGTCCCCGCGTAAAGATCTCCGACCGCGCCGAGGCCATCCGCTACGCCGTGGAGATCGCCGCCGAGGGCGACGTGATCCTGCTGGCCGGCAAGGGGCACGAAAACTACCAGCTCGTGGGTGTCAAGCGCATTCCCTTCTCGGAGACCGAGATCCTGCTCCGCGGCATTGAAGAACGTGCGGGCATGCCCGTGTCCTGACCGACGCGCATAAAATATCCGTACCAAACGAAAAACCGCCTCAAAATGAAGCGGTTTTTCGTTTTTACGGATCAAATTCTACCAAGAATCACTTCCCGTTGGGATTGGTAACGGTAGCCGTGTCGGCGGCTGTGGTCTCCATGGCATCGCTCTCATAAGCGGGATCCTTGGACAGAATCTCCACGTCCTTGGCGCTGAAATGCTTCAGAGGATCCACGGAAAGACCGCCCACCGTCATTTCAAAGTGCAGGTGAGGCTCGTCGGCCATCTCGATGACGGCGGTGTCGCCCACGTTACCGATCTGCTGACCCTTCTTGACCTCGGCTCCGACGGTAATACCATCGGCAACGGCCTTGGCCAGATTCTTGTAGACGGTCACGGTGTCCTCCCCGTGGGTCAGAGCCACACAGGTGCCCATGAGAGCATCCTCCCAGATCTTCTCTACCTTGCCGTCAGCGGCGGCCATAACGGGAGCCTCGGGGGCGGTGGCGATGTCAATGCCCAGGTGGACACGGTAGTCACCCATGGTGTTGGAGTAGACCTGCAAGGTCGCATCGTGCCCCTTGAGCAGCTGGCCGCTGACAGGCAAATCCAGCATAGCATCGGGCTCCTCTGCATCTCCCCCTACGGGCTGGGTCTCGCCGCCGTTGTAGGTGGGAAGGGTCACCTCTTCCTTGCCGGAGGGAGTAGCCTCACTCCCGGGAATGTCCGTAACCGTCAGACTGCCCGTACTGTCCCCACCCAGGGGGCGCTTGGCACGATTGGCAGATAGAGTAGCGGCGACCACGATCCCCGCCACCACCAGCAGCGTCACCGTTGTCACGATCACTGCCCTGTTGCGGCAGAGCTCCCGGAATTTGCGGCTGAAGTCGGATTGATTGTTTGCCATAATGATCTCCTTTGTTCCCTTGACTTGGGGGCTTGCGCTCCCATAGGTACGAGTCTATTTTCTGCTATTTCGGGGGAGATTATGCAAAGGAGAAAAATTTTTTGATTATCCGCCCCAAAGGTATTGACAGTAAACTGTGTATGTGCTATAATACAGTTGCAAACCGTATTAGCCGAATGATACGGTTGATGATTCACAGAAAGGAGCCGTCCGTCATGATCTCATTTGAATCCTTCACGCCCACGGCGGGGATCCCCATTTACCTGCAGATCATTCTCCATATCCGGCGGGGGATCGCGGCGGGGACTGTTACCGACGGGGATGAAATGCCCTCCCGACGGGTGCTGTCTGCCCTGCTGGGGATCAATCCCAACACGGTACAAAAGGCCTACCGTATGCTGGAGGAGGAAGGTCTGATCGAATCCCGCGCGGGCGCGAAAAGCTTTACGCGCGTTACCCCCGAGACGGTGGAGGCCATCCGCAAAAAGCTTCTGCTGCGGGAAATTCAGGGTACGGTGCGCACCCTCAAGGAAATGGGGCTTTCCCGTGAGGAGGCTCTGACATACGTGCGGGACTTCTGGGATGAGCCCGCGGAACAGGAGGATCGCCATGACTGATACGAAATATCCGACGGCGGGCAACAGCGCGCGCCTGCACCTGTCTGTCCTCTACCTTTTCATTAAAAGCCGTATGCTCCCTCTGGGCGGCGTTCTGCTCTTGCTTGTAGGCGGGGAGCTGGGACTGTTTGCCTATGGGCTGAAAGAAATACTGTTGATCGCCGACACAAGGGATCCCTACCTGCGAAACCTGTTCGAGCAGTACAGCATTCTGTGGGTCTTCGGGCTTTGTATGGGTCTGACCATCCTGCTCTGCAGCTCCTTCGGACTGCAAAAGGGCAGTCACACCGATTACACCCTGCGGCGGCTGTCGGTGTCGGAATCCACTCTGCACCTGTGGCAGGCGGGCTTTGCGCTGGTGTCCTTCCTGCTCTTGTACCTCTGTCAGCTCCTTCTGGCCTACGGTATGGCGCATTGGTACGTGGACGCCATGAACACCGTCCGCCCTGACCTTGTGGGCGAGCAGACCGCGTTTCTCATCTTCTATAGGAATCACCTCCTGCACTCCCTGCTCCCCCTTCACGACACCACCCGATGGATCGCCGTCTCTGCCGCCACCGTCGCGCTGGCGTTGGCCGTATCCTACTTTCCCTTCTGCCGCAGACAGAGAAAGATCCCCGTGATACCCGTATTCGTTGTCATCATGTACGCGGCACTGATGTTCGGTGAGGGCGCGGGACGTCCCGGCAACGATTGGGTCTATGCCGCAGCATTCATCGGGACGGCCTGTCACATGATCCGCATCATCACGAGAGGAGGCTGGCGCAATGAAGAGGAGGCGTAACCTGTCGGAGCTCGTCCCGCCCGGGGCAAAACTGTCCCGCTACCTTATTTGGTATTTCGTGATCCTCGGGCTGGCGATGTTCATAACCCTTTTCGCATGGCGTAACGTGGGCAACGCCTACTTTCATATCCTCAGCTACGACGAGGCCGCAAAAAGCTGGTACGTGAACCCCGAAGCCGTCATGGAGGATTTCGCCCCGCTGGTCATGCCCTACTTTACGGGATTTTGGGGCGTGGCGCTCCTCTGTGTCGCGGGAATCTTCGTCAATCGCGGGGCATTCCGCAGAGACAGCATGAGCGTCTACCTTCTGAAGCGGCTCCCCACCAAGGGAGAATACCTTCGCCGTACAGCCGTACTGCCTCTTATAGGTCTGCTGCTGACCCTGGCCGTGGGGGTTATTCTGGTCTTTCTGTACTATTTCATTTACATGAAAACCGTTCCCGAGGAATGCCTTGCCCCCGATCAGCTCACCCGTCTGTTCGAATACCTGTTTGACCGCGCTTCCTACGTGGAGCGGATAAGGAGTTAAGCTATGATTACGATCCAAAACCTCACCAAACGATATACGGGGCATCCCGCTCTCAAGGACGTGAGCCTCACTCTGCCCCGCGGGGAGATCGTGGGACTGTTCGGGGAGAACGGTGCGGGCAAGACCACCCTTATGAAGTGCATACTGGGTCTCATCGCGTACAAGGGGGAGATCATCCTGGACGGCGAGGCCGTCACCCGCAAGAATATCGCCCGCATCTCCTTTGCCACCTGTGAGCATTCCTTCTTTCCCGAGCTGACTGCCGAGGCTCACCGGGATTTTTACAAGACTCACTTCCCCGCCTTCTCCGACACCCGCTTCGACGGCCTCATGGACTTCTTCGAGCTTCCCCGCCGCAAACCCATCCGAAGCTTCTCCACGGGTCAGAAGAACCAGTTTGAGGTCATTCTGGCTCTGTCTCAGGGCGCGGATTACATCCTCATGGATGAGCCCTTCGCAGGCAACGACCTCTTCAATCGCTCGGATTTCTACCGCGTGCTGGCGGGAATCCTCACCCCCCGTGAGACCGTTATCCTCTCCACCCACCTCATTGAGGAGGTATCGGGCTTTGTAGGGCGGGCGATCCTGCTTCACAAGGGCGAGGTGATCGGAGATATCGCCACCGAGGAATTGGAGGCAGCGGGCAAGACCCTGACTGACTACGTCAAAGAGGTCTACAGCTACCGCGCCGACCGTGTCAGTCAGGCCATCGACAGTATGTGCGAAGAGGAGGAATGACCATGAAGAAAATGTACGCTTCCCTCATTGCCCTTGCGGTGGCGGTCTGCCTTCTGATCGGAGGCGTCTCCGTCATGACCGTTGACCTGCTTGCGGATTCCGTGAACGTGGTTTGGACGCCCGAGATCATCTGCGGGGATCTGTCCGCCTTGGAGGGACTGACGGTGACGGCGCGCCATGACTGGCGGATGACCCTTTTGTGGGAAACCGTCATGTGCCTTGGCTCGGTACCGTCTTACGATACCAAGCTGTCCCTGCACGCCTCCGGCAAGGCTCTGTACGAGTCCATCCCCGACCAAATCCCCCCCGTTTACGTGGGGTTCTCCATGTTCGATGACATTGTGGGCGCGATCCCCATGGAGCCTTACGGAGATAATTACGGTTTCCCCGCCGAGTACGCCCGTCTGTTCGATTCCATCCCCAACGGAGGTACCGCTACCAGCACCTACCATCTGCGAAACTATACCGACCGCATTCCCATGTGGTTTGAGTACGGCTTTCCCGACGTGACCCCTCCCGACAATTGGCGGCACGATGCCGACGAGCGGGAGCCTTGGCAGGAAACCGCCGACCGACTCACGGATTATTTCGCCATTCCTTTCAAGGGCGATCCCACCATTCGCTTCACCGTGACCCGTGGGGAGGGCACCCGCCAAAACAGCTATGAGATCATCGGGGCCCCCTACGACGTGACCACGATGAGCTTTGCCACCGATGAGGCTGTCTACGTGGCGTTCCGCTTCAAGGGAGACACCGACATGGTGGATCTCGATGCTATGGCGGAGGGGCAGGGTGTGTACCGCGTTCCGCTGGATATGTCGCAAAAGGGCCCCGAACGCTTCCTCGTGGATAGCATCACCCGCTTTTATCCCTTGGAGAGTCACATCCGCGTCCTGCAAATGAAGCCCGATCCCGTCACAGGGCACCTGATCCTGCTCACCGAAAATGAAGGACAGTTCTCCCTTCTGACGGTGGACAAGACCGACGGGCATCTCTTGGGTGAGACACCTCTGGAGGGCATCGACACCGAGCAATACTCCATAACCGTGCAAAAGGACGTCATCATTCTCATCGACAACTACCGCATACAGGTTCTCGCACGTAGAGAGAGCGGTGCCTACGGCCTTGACAGCGTGATCCTCCCCCAGGAGCATCTCCACTGGGAAGATCCCCATATCTTCAACGATTACAATCTGACGTTTGCCTACGACGGGGAGCGGCTGGCCATTCTGGAAAACGATGCCGCTTTGGGACTGCGGATCCGCGTGGTGGAGGACGGAGTCGTCACAACCCACGTGGTGTTCAGCAGCTCGCTCCAAAAGGAGCAATACTACTATCCCATATGCGCCCCCCTCACGCCCAGACAGAAGGGTCTGGAGGCAGAGTGGCAAAATTGATCTGCAAAGGAAACGTGAAAGGGAGTGCTCAGCTCCTTTTCACATTTTCTTCTTGACATTTTCCAAAATTTATGCTACAGTATTAGAAAAGGGATGCTCCCGCACCCCCGCTTCCCTATTTTTTTATCCCCCGTGAGAGATGCCGCAATCTGGTAGCCTCCCCACCCCGCAGATGCCGTTCGTTCTTATTCTGCGCCAGCACCCCGGCCACCGATTCCCACAGCGCGGGACTGACGTGGCGAAGGGTCTCGGTGACGTCCTTATGTACGGTGCTTTTGCTGATCCCGTAGCGGGCGGCGGCCTGTCTCACCGTGGCGCGGTTCTCCACGATGTATGTCCCCAGGATCACGCACCGCTCCTTGTCTGCCGCTATGTACATCATGCTTTCATTCCCCCTTACCGATGGAGTGTTCTCACGGATACTCTATGCGGCGTGGCGGCGAATTATCCGTAAAAATCCTACCCTTGAAAGGAAAAATCCCATGACTGACGAAGTAATGACTCCCGACACCCCCGATCTGTTCGAGGGCATGACCGCCATATCCGCGGTGCTGGACGAATCCATCCGCGGCTTCAACGACCGCCGCGTGCTGACCGTGTTCGTGGACAAGACCCGCATGGACAAGAAGGCGCGGGAGATCGCATTCCTGAACCGCCGCGCCGCCGAGCTGGGCATTACGGTGCAGCCCGTCCATCCCGA
>JAZOOM010000444.1:0-7613 GCA_045655025.1 Eubacteriales bacterium
GTATTCCTTCTGGGCTTCGTCGAACTTGCGCATGGGTACCACGCCGAACTCATCTTCCATGTTGCGGATGGTGCCGGCCTCCAGCTCCAGAATGCGGACGGTGGCCATGGCGGCGTAGCTGTTGGCGAACATATCACGGATGTAGGCCTGCTCGTCGTCCAGACCCTCGTGCTTGAAGTTGTAGGTGGCGTCACCGCACTCGTAGAACAGGCGCAGGGTCTTCTCGCAAACGCTGTGGAGCTTGTCGGTCTTGAAAACGATCTCGTAGTCTCCGTCGCCGTTCTTCTGGATGATGTCCACCATGCAGGAGCTCCAGTAGGGGTCTACGCTGATGTAGTCGTTGGAGACCAGGCCGTAGACGTCGCCCTCCTTGTCCTGCACGCCGTTTCCGTTATCCTTGTGGAAGAGGGGAACCAGCTCCGTCTGCATGTCCAGCGTCCAGGTGCCGTTCTGTACGTTCTCATAGAGGAACTGCCGGTTGGCATCGGTGAAGATATTCTTATTGAAGATGGTCACGAAGGCGAAGCGGTACAGGGACAGCACGATGTCACCCGTAACGGCGTACTGGGCACCGTCATACTCAATGACCTCGTTGAAGCCCTGAGACCACCAAGGCTTTTCAAAGTCCAGGTACTCGGCGCCGCGGAGATCCGCGAAGGTACCGTTCAGGGACTGGTTGATGGCGGTATAGCAGGCGGCGGCCATGATGTCGTACTCATGGGTGCCCGACTTGACGGCGGTAGCTACCTTATTGACCACCACGCCGGGGTCGTTGTTGTTCTCCTCGATGGAGACGATCTCCACGCCCAGGCGCTCCTCCACGGCTCTGTTGCGCTCGTAGACGGCATCGTTGACGGGCTCGCTCATGAGTCCCTCCACGGCGATCTCGCCGGAGGTCCAGCCCTCGCGGTAGCGGCTGATGATGGTGATCTCATCGCCGCCGTAGTTGAGGTCATCGGGGAGCCAGTCAGTCAGTTCCGTTTCAAGCTCGCTCTCTTCAGCGGAGGTGGCTCCGGGATGGGTTACGGCAGGGTCGTCGGTGGTCACACCGCAGGCGGTGAAGCAGGCGGACAGCATAAGCGCGGCCAGAATGGCGGATAGGATTCGAGTCAGTTTCATGGTGAGCCCCCAAAGCGGTAATAGATTACCTTGATGGCTTATTATAGCACAGAAAAAGGAGATTTGTCAAGGCGGGGACGGATTTTTCGGCGGTTTGACGAAGAAGAAGACCCCGCCGTGATGGCGGGATCTTCGGGAATTTACCGTTTTTTACCGTTCAGGACACGCTCTAGACGGTTGCACATGGTATTCAGCGCGCGGGTGGTCTTCGTGGCGGCACTCTTGTACGTGGACACGACTGTGTTTTCCTTCGAGCCGATGATGCGGCGGAAGCTGTCATGGAAGGTGTTCAGGGGAATGGTGTACAGGATACCCGCGTCCATGTAGATGTTGTCGATGATGATGTCGAACATCTCGGCGGATTGGGGATCCTGGGCGAACTTGGTGCGCAGGGTGGTCTCATAGTAGGCGGGACGGACCGTCTTGTAGCTGACGGATGCCATAGCCTCCAGCACCGCGCCCACCTCGTCCAAGCGCTCCTCTGTGACGGTGTTCAGAACGGACAGGACGGTGAACTGGTCGTGGAGCAGGGTGCGGTACTCCTTCTGCTGCTCGTCGAACTTGGGCATGGGTACAACACCGAACTTCTGCTCCATGCTGCGCATGACGTCGCTCTCCAGCTCTAGAATGCGGATGGTGGCCATAGCCGCGCCGCCGCGAGCGAACATATCGCGGATCTTGAGCTGCTCCATGTTCTCGCCGTCCATCTTGTAATCGTAGGTTCCGCTCTCGGTCTCAAAGAACAAACGCAGAACCTTGTCGCCCACGTCGTGGAGCTTGCCGGAATCAAAGACGAACTCGTAGTCGCCGTTCTCATCCTTCTTGATGATGTCCACCATGCAGGAGCTCCAGTAGGGGTCGGTGCTGACGTAGTCGCAGGAGACGAGACCGTAGATATCGCCCTCCTCGTCCTGCTCACCGTTTCCGTTATCCTGATGGAAGATGGGGATCAAAGAGATCTGCTTATCCAGCGTCCACGTACCGTTCTCCACGGCCTCATACAGGAAGGGCTGGTTGGTATCCGTGAAAATATCCTTGTTGAACAGGGTCACGAAGGCGAAACGGTACTGGGAAAGCAGAGCGTCTCCCAGGGCGGAGAACTGTGCGCCGTGGTATTCCACCACCTCATTGAAGCCTTGAGACCAGTAGGGCTTATCCAGGTCGATGTACAAGGATTTCCGCAGATCGGCGAAGGTGCCGTTGATGCTCTCGTTCAGAGACGTATAGCAGGCGGCGGCCAGCACGTCGTACTCGTGTGTCCCCGCCTTCACGGCTGTGGCGGCCTTCTCCACCACGATGTAGGCGCTGTCGCCGGGCTCCTCAATGCTGACGATCTCCACGCCCAGCCGCTCTTCAACGGCCTTGTTGCGCTCAAAGACGGCATCGTTGACGGGCTCGGAGATCAGACCCTCCACGGCGATCTCACCCGAGGTCCATCCCTCGCGGTAGCGGCTGAGGATGACGATCTTGTCACCGCCGTAGTTCAGATCATCGGGCAGGTCGTCGGAAAGCTCGGTCTCGCCCTCGGTTTCAGTGGCGGGGGCGGTGGTGCCGTCGGGGGCGGAGGTGACAGTCTCCTCCACGGGGCCTCCGCAGGCGGCGAGGGTGCCGACCAGCATGAGAAGGGCCAGAAGAGCCGCTGCAATACGGGTCATTTTCATGGGTTTCCTCCAAAAATGTGTAAAATTTACCTGGATGTATCATTATACCACGGAGAGACCGGATTTGTCAAGGTAGAGGAGGATTTTTCGGCGGTTTGACGAAAGATCCCGCCACTCCGCGGGGGAGCGGCAGGATCTGTCATTGGCCGTCACTCATTTGTCGGGGGGCCTCCCTCGAAAATGTAAACAATTTGAGACCCCCCTGCCGAAAATGTGCCGCACACCCGTTTGTCTATTGCACAATTGACTTTTTTGTGCTATAATAGTAAAGTCTGTAACTATACGACAAAATTCTCCGTAAAATCAAAGTCTACATACAAGAAAGGAACCCCGAACCATGAGTAGTGAGACCCAAAACAAGACCGCCGAAGTCAAAATGTCCCCCGAGATGGCCGCCGCCCACAAGAAGATGGTCGCCGCCGCTGATGAGGTGGAGAAGGTCGTCGTAGGCAAGCGCACCGAGGTGCTCCACCTTCTGACCGCCATGCTGGCAGGCGCCCACGTGCTGATCGAGGACGTCCCCGGTACGGGTAAGACCACCCTGGCCTCCACCCTGGCCCGCGTGACGGGTCTGGACTTCAAGCGCGCCCAGTTCACCCCCGACGTCATGGCCTCCGACATCACGGGCTTCCATATTTATAACCGCCAGAAGGAGAACTTTGAGTTCCGCGAGGGTCTCGTTATGTGTAACCTCCTGCTGGCCGACGAGATCAACCGTGCCTCCCCCAAGACCCAGTCCGCACTGCTGGAGGCCATGGAAGAGGGCAAGGTCACCGTGGACGGCAACACCATGGATATCCCCGATCCCTTCATGGTCATCGCCACCCAGAACCCCGCGGGCTACGTGGGCACCTACCCCCTGCCCGAGGCACAGCTGGACCGCTTCGCCCTCAAGCTCAGCATGGGCTACCCCTCCCCCGCCGAGGAGCTGAACATCATCAAGGCTCGCAAAGGCGAGAACCCCATCAAGAACGTCAAAGCTGTCCTGACCCGCGACGAGCTTCGCGCCATCCGGGAGATGGTCACCACCGTCAAGATCGACGACGAGCTGTACCAGTACATCGTCACCCTCATCACCGCCACCCGTAAGCACCCCGCCCTGGCTCTGGGCGCGTCTCCCCGTGCTTCCGTGGCTCTTGTCCATCTGGCCCAGGCCTACGCATTCCTCCGCGGCCGCGACTACGTCCTGCCCGACGATATCGCGGGCCTCTTCCGCGCCGCCATTGCCCACCGTCTCATGCTCCGTCAGGAGGCCAAGCTGGCTCACCAGACCACCCAGGACGTCCTCTCCGAGATCCTCCGTACCACCGAGGTTCCCTACAAGGGCAAGCGCGCGTAAGCCATAGGAGTTTCCCATGGCACAAATGAAACAATGTCCCCAGTGCGGCAAGTACGTCCCCGAGGACCGTACCTACTGCATGAACTGCGGCATCACCTTGGGTATTCGCTGTCCCGAATGCCGAGCCGTGATGCCTGTGGGTGCCAAGACCTGCACGGGGTGCGGCCATTCCTTCGTGAAGAAAAAGAAGCGGTTCAGCCTTCCCCTGTGGGATTGGATGAAGAAGAACGCCAAGCCCTTGGTGTCCGGTCTTGTGCTGCTGCTTTTGATCTTTACGCTGGTGGCGGCCTCCTTCCCGGGTATGGCGCTCACCGTCCTTCTGGAGGATACCCCCCTTCTGGAGCACGTTGCCTCGGGCTACGGTCTGATGGGCTACTTCATTGGCGGCCATCCGGAGGGGATCACCACCCTTCTGGAGCTTCGTGAGCTGGCCGATGACGTGGCCGTTCTCAAGACCCTGTTCTTCCTGGAGGGTCTGGGCTGGCTGGCCGTTCTCTGCGGTCTGATCTTCTCGGCTCTGCTCTTGATCTTCAATTATAAGAAGCTGGGTAACGCCACCGCGCGCCGTCTCTATATCCCTTTGGGTACGGCTCTGGGCGGTGCGGCTTTGGCCTTTGGTCTGACCCCCGCGGTTTCGGGGATCCTGACCGAGGCTATGGCCAAGTACGTCGAAAAGGCGGAGGAGGGCTACCTGGTTTCCACGGCTACCTCCATGCCGCTGGTGCTTCTCATCGCCGTGGCCGCCGTTACGGTGCTCCATGCCCTGCTCCATCTGGCGGTCTTCCGAAAGGAGGCCTATGAGGAGGAGCGATCTCTTCCCCAGCTGCTTTCCGTACCTGTGGCCGCTCTCCTGCGGGGGATCTATGCCCTGCGCCGTAAGCTGAAGACCAAAAAGGGCAAAGCCGTTTTGGGACGGGACGAGCCCGCCTTTACCGTGACGCCCCGCTTCTCCTCGTATCTGGTGCTGTTCGTCGTGGCTCTGATCTTCACCCAGGCTCTGCTGAGCAAGGTGTCCAACATCTTTTTCTGGTTCGTATTCCTGCTCCCCTTCGTTCTGCTGATCTACGTTCTTTTGGCAAAGGGCGCACTGTCGGTGAGCATGCTGTCGGATTCCGTCACCACCGAGAAGAATACCCCCTACACCTACTCCTTCCGTATCGACAATCATTCTCCCCTGGCACTCCCCTTCATTGAGGCTCAGGTGTCCATTCCCCAGTCCAACGCCGTGCGCTGTACCGAGCGAACGGTGCGGCTCTCCATGGCGCCCCTGACCAGCTACCACCTGAAGAACACCGTGTCCTTCCGCTTCCGCGGTACCTACGACATCGGCGTGAAGTGCTTCTACATCTACGATTTCTTCCGCATCTTCCGCATGCGCGTGGACGTGGAGAATCTCACCACCGTCTACGTCCTCCCCCGCCGTCTGACGCTGGAGGAGACCGCCGCCCACTCCGTTTCCGACGATACCGCCCGCACCGTCCGCTCCCCTCTGGTGGTGGACAAGCTGGAGGTGTCGGATATCCGCGACTACCGCAGCGGCGACTCCTTGAAGTCCATCCACTGGAAGTTGTCCTCCAAGTCCGAGACCTTCATCGTCAAGGACTACAACACGGGCACCTCCAACCAGACCGTGGTCTTCTGCGATCTGACTCCCCATTTCCCCGATGAGCCCCCCGGAAAGAAGGAGGCCGCCGAGGAGGCCGCCAAGGGCAAAAAGAAGCTCACCCGCAAGGAGAAAAAGGCTGCCAAGGCCGCCCGCAGGGAGGAGGCCAAGCTGGCCGCCGACCGCAAGAAGAAGAGCAAGCGGATCAAGGAGACCGCCGAAACGGCCGCCCTTACCGACGACGCTCTGCAAGCCCGCCTTGACCAGCGCGCCGCCGTGGCTGATTCCTTGGATGCCAAGAACGGTGTTCAGAACGAGACCGCTGCTCCCACCGCGGGAACGGTGACGGTTGAGGATGCCGTGGACGTGCATGAGCTGGCGACTCCTTTGTACTATGAGGACATGAACGAGTATCTGGCCGACGGCGTGGTGGAGCTGACCATCGCCTCGGTGCTGGCCGAGCTCCGCAAGGGGCACGAGGTGCTCCTGCTCTGGTTCGACCGCCGTTCGGATACGGGCGTGTTCGCCTACCCTTTGCGGGGTGTCGATCAGTTCGAGAACATCTACCACCTCTTCGCCACCGCTCCTCTCTGCGCGCCCGATAAGAAGGTCACGACGCTGACCGCCATGATCTCGGATATCCAGTCCGCTAAACAGCTGTTCGTGGTCTCCACCATGGACGCTCCCATGATCTCGGATCTCTGCGGACTGCCCGGCGTGTCGGACGCAGGCAGCTTCGGCTCCGCCGAGGTGGTGCTCTACAACCCCGAGGAGCGCTTCCGTTACCCCCGTGACCGCGCCCTGTACCTGGAAGGCTGCCGTGAGCAGCTGGCCGCAAACGGTCTCTCTCTGACCGCAGGCGGCTTCAACGTAACCCGACCCGAAGGAGGCCAGCCCAATGAAGCATAATTCCAAGACCGCTGACTTCGCGGGTAACAAGACCAAGAAAGCCAGGAAGCCCCGCAAGACCCGCGCCATGAAAAAGGCGGAAAAGCAGGTGCTCCTCCCCATTCACAAGCGTCCCATCGTCTGCCCTCCCGACAAGGCGGGCCGTACCCCCCTGTTCCGTCTGGGCGGACTCATCTGCCGTGCGTTGGTCATCTGGCTGGCGGCGGCGGGTCTCGTGATCTTCATTTCCAGCGCGCTGGAGTTCGGCGTGCCCCATGCCGTGGTGTTCCTGACGGCTCTGGCGGTGGTGACCCTGGGTATGGTCTTCCGTCTGGGTGGGATCTGGAAATGGATCGCCTCTTTGGCCGCTGTCGGCGGCGTGGGTGGATTGGTTGCCCTGAATCCCCGTCTCCCCCTGAATCTGTTCTACGGCATCCTCAGTATGTATAACGCCGCTCTGGATCGCCTCTACAAGGTAGGCTATCTGGCCTACGTGCAGTACAAAGCCCCCATTGCCTCCGCAACTCCCCATGAGGAGCTGATGGTGGCGGGCGTGTGCCTGCTCACCGTGCTCATCACGGTGCTGTTCACGGGGTGCTTTGCGAAAAAGGTCAGGATCGTTCCTCCCGCCATCGTGGCCACCACCTTCCTGGTGGTGCTGTTGACCTTCAACATTTACAGCAACCGCATTGAGTCCAATCTGGGTATCACGTTGGTCATCGTGTCCTTCGCATCCATGCTGGTCATGGCGGCCTACGACCGCTTGTATCACGGCAAGGATCGCAAGGCCTACGACACCGAGCTGAAGCTCTTTGAGGACAGCGACCGACCTACCCTGCCCCCCGAATACGAGGCAGCTCTGACCGATCGCCGCAATCGAAAGGCGCGGAAGGCAGAGCTTCGTCGGAAACGCCGCGAGCACAGCGTTACCGTAGACGACGAGCTGACCGACTACTTCGGCGGCAAGGCGAAAAAGCCTGCCAAGGTCAAGGAGGATCCCGCC
>JAZOOM010000445.1:0-11067 GCA_045655025.1 Eubacteriales bacterium
AGGGGCAGGTCAAGCTCTACTACAACCAGGTCTTCGTGGCCGACAACGTGGGGGAGGTCATCCCCGAGTATCTGCTCATGCTCAAGGGCGTTCTGGACTGCCCTGAGCTGCCCTTGAACGTATCCCGCAGCTATCTCCAGAATAATCTCTACGTTTCCAAGGTCTCGGCTCACATCGTGAAGAAGGTCTGCGACAAGCTGAACTCCATGTGCCTCAATGACCGCAAGGAGTATGAGGGTGTCTGGGACAGCATCAAGACCTTCGTGGAATACGCCTGCATGCGGGATCGCAAGTTCTACGACCGCGTCTCGGATTCCCTGCTGTTCAAGCTCACAGACGGTACCTACGTGACCGTAGAGGAGTACTTCCAGACTGAGGAGGGTGCGGAAGCCCCCGCCGAGAAGATCCTGTACTACACCTCCGATCCCGAGGGGCAGGCCCAGTATATCTCCCTCTTTGAGGCCCAGGGCATCCGCGTGGCGGTGCTGGACAAGCTCATCGACACCCAGTTCGTGCAGATGTACGAAAGCTACGCAGGCAGCGACGAGAAGGCCGTGAAATTCCGCCGCATCGATGCCGATGTGGCCGCGCTGACGGGTGACGGCGACGTGACCGAAAGCGAGGCACTCTCCGAGCTGTACCGCAAGGTCAGCGGAAACGACAAGCTGGAGGTCAAGTTCGCACCCTTGAAGGACAGCAAGACCCCCGCCATGCTGACGGTATCCGAGGAGTCCCGCCGTATGGAGGAAATGATGAGAATGTACGCCATGCAGGGCGGTATGGACAGCATGCCCACCTTCCCCGTGGAGTACACCTTGACGGTCAATACCGCCGCGCCTCTGACGGGCAAGCTGATGGATCTCTGCGAGACCGATCCCGACAAGGCCACTCTCATCGCCGCCCAAATCTACCCCCTCTGCCTCCTGTCCCAGCGCAAGCTCACCGCCGAGGAGCTCACCGACCTCCTGGCCGCCGGCTTCGACCTCCTGGGTATGCTGTAAGCTATGCTCTACCTCAACACCGATATTCCCGAGCTGAAGGGATTCGATACGGGCATTTGCCTGTCCAATCTGGACGTGCTGGATCGGCGGCAGGATGCCATCAGCGAGTCCCTCTTAGCGGTGCTCTCGGAATTGGCCGATGCCATCGCGCGGGATGCGGAGGAAGACCCGGATACCGTGGACAGCATTCTCCTGTCCCTCCAATCCTCCCCCGAGGGGGACGTACCGCCCGAGTCCCATCTCTCCTTGCTCCGTCTGTCCCCCGTGAATCGGGAGGCCATTGCCAAGCTCTCCGCCCGCTCCGGGCTGATGGCGCGGCTTCTCCTGTACGCCATGATGGAGAGGCGCATGCCCTCCCGTCCTCCGCGTCCCGTTCCCTCCCCTCTCCCCGCCACGGTGCGGGGACGGATCGCCTACATGCCCGCCGCCTTTGCGGACAAAGCCTACCTACGCCTGTCGAAACGGGTGGATTCCCCCCGCGCCGCCGCCGCCGCCAGCTTTGTGGATGCCTGCGAGGAGGTGCGCAGCGGCCTGTGCGAATACTGCATTCTGCCGCTGGAAAACTCCCAAAGCGGCAAGCTCACCTCCTTTACCCGTCTGATCCTGCGCTACGGTCTCCAGATCGTGGGCGTGTGCGATCTGGAGAACGGTGCCGCTGAGGGGCAGATCACCCGCTTCGGCCTTCTGCGCGCCGCCGCAGGCGATTTTCCCGCTCCCTTGTCCCTCCCGACGGAGGGAGAGCCGCTGTATTTGGAATTCGTCCATACGGAGGAAGCGCTCCGCCTCAGCGATCTGCTGGTAGCCGCCGAATTCTGCGGTCTCCGTCTCTGCCGTGTGGATACTCTTCCCTCTTCCGACAGCGGCGACGGGGATGGGGATACGCCGTCCCCCATGGACTGCGTTTTCAATACCGTCGGAGGTGACCTCCCCACCTTCCGCCGTTTTCTGACCCTGGAGGCCTCCGAAGGCATTCCCCTGGGTCTCTACGGCGCCATATAACAAAAAACCAACGAAAGGAAATACAACCATGAATCACTTTACCTACAAGACCGCCGGGGTATGTTCCCGTGCCATTGACATCGACGTGAACGGCGATACCGTCGTCAAGGTCACCTTCACGGGTGGCTGCTCCGGCAACACCCAGGGTGTGGCCGCTCTGGTAGCCGGCATGAACATCGACGAGGCCATTTCCCGTCTCGAGGGCATTCATTGCGGCCCTCGCCCCACCTCCTGCCCCGATCAACTCTCTCGCGCGCTGAAAGCGTACAAGGAGCAGGCTTGATCCAAGAACAAAAAGCGCTTACGGTTTGGATGCCGTAAGCGTTTTTTCATTGTATGAGCAGGGTGGCTCGCCCTACGGGTGCGACCTTAGCGTAGATGGCTTTTTCGGCCGTATCGATCTCGGGGAGTGACACCTCGGCCACTATATACCCTGTCCCAACCTGCGGATACAGACCGCTGACAGCTTCCGCGCAGGCCGGATCGTCGGGGAGCCAGATCATTACAGGAAGGGCACCGCAAGCGGAGAGATAGTTCAAGAGAGCTGTTACCGCCTCAGGCGAACCGCCGCGCAGAAGAAGAGACGTATTCTTTCCTGCCCATGCCAGCCCCCAAACGCGGAGGGCTTGGGTGACGAGAAGATCCCGCTCCTTTACGGTCAATGCATCCCCCCTTGCGGTCTTGCCTACCGCCAGGCCCGCGTGATAAGGGTTTGGACGGGTAAAGCTATATCCTTCGGGCAGGGTGTATAGGGCAGGGGTACCGTCGGACGGGAGGGCGGCCTCCAGCGCGGCGCTCCACGCAGACAAGTCGAGGGCAAGTACCCGCAAGGGGTCGGGGAGACGTGTCAGGTCTTGCTCCCGCAGAACGGAAGGAGCAGGCAGTGTACACCGGAGGCAAGGGGAGAGAAGGGCGGCGGGGACACTCTGCGTGCCGTACCAATGCCTGTCCACCCACGCGTCCCAATGGATCTGCGCCGTGTGGGGACACAGGGGAAGGTCAAGCCCCGTGGCGGCGGTAAGAGTCCGATTCACTTCCTCCCGCAAAGGATGCCCCTCGCAGAGAGGCAAGGCGGCGGCGAGGGCGAGGAATTGGTCGTAATCCGAGGCACGTCCCGTGATACAAGCCTCGTCAGCCCCGCAGGCGCGGAGGAGACGGGACAGGGCTGGGTTTATGCCGAGACCCAACAGGTGGGCAGGGTTGCGGGGTGGTGTCATAGTCGTCTCCTTTCGTGCTTTTCTACGGTTATTATACCCCATCGGATGGATTCTGTCAAGTAGGTCTTCTATCGAAATAAAAAACAGCCGCACCAAAACGTGCGGCTGAAAGGTATGTTTTTCATCGTTCATACAATTTCATGATCAACCAAAATTTGCACAAACGCATCCGAAGCAATCCAAGTAGGGCTGGATCCCGATAAGGCGGAACGGCAATACCATTGATCTTCAATGCATACCAAATCCAGCTCCATTCTAATGCGCGGGTGATTTTTCGAATACAATCGAATGCAAATATTTTCTTGCAAACTCACATTTTCATGCTTTGTGAGATCATTAACTATGTCAGAAAATACGATTTCGGCATCAATGCCGTCAATTATGAATGTATCGGATGTATAGTCGTAGGTTTCGTGAAAGAATACGTCATCATAAGCGGTTTCGTAAATAAACAAGGGCATCTCTGTTGTGTACGAATAAAACACCGTTTTATATCCAAAGCGAGAACCGTTCCAGCTGAGCTGAACATCTCCCTCATTGATATTCCAAGTATCGTTCGTAACCGTAAAAAGGTTCCATCTGTCAATGTAATACGTTTCATCTTGGTAGCATATACCTTCAAGACCATCGTCTCCTCTGACATCCTCAATGACGTATTGTAAGCTTTTATCGAGTGCTAATACATCATTGAGTCCGCAGGAAGTAAAATTTAGTATGAGAATCAATGAACAGATCAACAAAAGAATTTTTTTGTACATAAAGCCTCCGTTACATTCTTGTTTACCGGGTTGATTTATCGCAAGCTTCACCTTTGTATTCAAAAGGCACAGGACTTATCCCATACCCCTTTACAAGGAGAGCTGACTTCCACCGCCGTTTCGATTCAAGGTGTTCATCGGTTCACCGTCATTATAACACAAATCGGCAGAGAAAACAATATCTCTGCCGAAATTTGTATGGCGGTGGGCACAAGCCCCCAACCTACGAGATTATAACGTCCTTACGAAAATCAGCCGAAGCGACCTCTTTCCTATATGGAGAATTACTTCTCAACCTTATCGTACTTGACCAAGCCGATCTTGATGTAATCCTCACCCTCCTCGAAGGTAAAGGTGCCGCTCTTGATATCATCATCCTCGGAATCCAGAGTGATGGTGATCTCCATGGAGCCGTCGTCCTTCTCGGTGATCTCATAGGTACCGGTCATGGTGGTGGTATCGGACATACCGACCAGTGTACCGGTCTTAGTGATCTCAACCTTACTGCCGCTAAAGGTGTAGGTAGCGGTGTAGCCTGCGAGGCCACCGACGCCAAACTCTGCCTTGTAGGTACCCTTCAGGGTCTTGCCGCAGGAGGCAAACACCAGAGTAACCATCAGGAGAGCCATAGCAACAGCTAAAATACGAACAGTCTTCTTCATAGTGGAAAGTCTCCTTTCAAATTATTTGCGGAATCCTCCGCATGGTAGTATTATAGCGCATTTGACCGAAAATGTCAATAGGATTTTTTCAATTTGGGCATATTTGCCATAAACTTAATTTAATTAAGTTTCCGAACGGTGGTGGCGGGACAGGCGGGTGATCGCCGTTTCTCCGACGGGCCAAAGGAGCGCGGCGGCGCAGATCGCGATGCAGACGTAAGCAAATACGTTTCCGATGACGCTGTACACCGTCACACGGTCGGAGAGGCAGGTCTTCTCCAACACGTAGCCTGTCTTGAGAGGCTCCAGCAGCGTGAGCACCTCGCCGCGGTCGTTGATAATGGAGGAAACACCCGTATTGGCCGAGCGTACCACATATCGTCCCGTTTCAATGGCGCGGAGCTGGGACTGGGCGTGGTGCATCCACACGCCCCGGGAATCGGTAAACCAAGAATCGTTGGTGGAAACAGCCAGTATCTGCGCGCCGTTGGCGATGCTGTCCATGGCGTTGCGCTCGTAGATGGAATCGAAGCAGATGAGAGAGCCCACGTTGCCGAGAGGCAGATCAAAGACCACAGAGTCCTCGCCGGCAGGGATGTCCTCGGCCAAGGTGTTGATCTCGGCCAGAGGAGGAATGAGGGTCACTACCAGATTGCGGAAGGGCACGAACTCCCCGAAGGGGACGGGATTGCGCTTGTTGTAGACGGTATCATGGATACTGCCGTCGGGCAGGGCTACCACGATGGAATTGTAGTCGGCGGGGCTTCCCTCGGAGACTCGTGTGAAGAGTCCGCACAGGATCGGCACACCGCACTCACGGGCAAGCCCCGTCACGTATTCCCGTACCCATGCCTTGCGGTCGATGTTGGCGGGGATACAGGTCTCGGGCCAGACGATGATATCCGCGCCCTCGGCGGCGGCCTCGCGGGACAGGTCTCCATACACCTTCAGCACCTCGTCCATGGTGCCCGCGCTCCAGTTTTCCAGAGACCCCTTGTTACCCTGAATAGCGGCGGCGGTTACGGTGGTTCCCTCATCCCGCATGACAGCCATACGGATCACACCGAAGCCCATGTTCCCGAGGAACAGCCCCACGGCCAGAGCGGCGCAAAGGACACGCTTGGTGGGATGGAGGAACAGGTAGGCCAACACGCCGTTGACAGCTACGATGAGGAATGTGATGAAATAGGAGCCGAACACGGCAGCGGATTGGAGATGCAGTACGTTCTCCGCCTGCCCGATGGCCAACCGTGCCCACGGCACGCCCGACCAGCCGCTGTGACCCTGCCACCACTCCAAAGCCGTCCAGAGAGCGGCGAAGAGGAAGGGGTGGAGTAGGGGGTATTGCGACAGCCACTTTCCCCGCGTTGCCATACCCATGAGGGGGAGGAGCAGAGCCGCGCCCAGAGCCTGGAACAAGGACAATCCCAGACAGGCCACCGTCACCACAACGGCGGAGGCGGCGCGGGTCATGCCCGCGAAGTCCAGGGGGTACATATAGAAAAACCAATGGAAATTCACGGCGTAGAAGGGCCAGAAGAAGGCCATTCCCAGGCCGTACAGGCGGCGGAGCTTCACCGTGGAATCGGGGCAGACGGTAAAAATGACCAAGAGGCCGGGGATGAGGGCGATCCACCCGAAGGACGTTCCGAACCCGGGGAAAATAACCGTCAGCGCGAACAGTGCGCCGCCCACCGAGAGGATCAGCCATTTCCATTTGGTGAGCAATTCCCAAAACGATACAGGACGGGCGGTCATGAGCCGCTTCCTCCGTAGGGCTTAGAGGGAGGCGCGTCCCACTTGGGAACCCCCTTGCCCTTCAGGTCAAAGCCCTTGGTGAACCACACGTCGGCGGGGGGAATGACGAATTCCTTCCCGCGGAGGTAGTTGAGGGATCCCGCCTCCTCGGGGAGGTCGAAGCGGAGGCGATAGGCGTAAAGGGCCTGGAACTTGTAACCCGATCGCTTATCGTCCCGATTCACGCCGTACTTGCCGTCACCCACAAGGGGATGCCCGATGTGGGCCATGTGGGCGCGGATCTGATGGGTACGTCCCGTCACCAGCTCCACCTCCAGAAGGGAGACGGTATCCTTCCCTTCCCGTCGCTCACCCAGCACGCGGTACTTGGTGATGATCTCCTTGGAGCCGGGGAATTCCTTGTCCCGCACCTCCACGGTGTTCCTGGCGCTGTCCTTGCGGAGCCAGCCCCGCAGAGTAGCCTTCTCCCGCTCCACGTGGCCGTGGACGAGGCAGAGGTAGAACTTGGAGAGCCAGTCCTCGCGAATGGCCTCGTTCATATCCCGCAGGGCGGCGGCATCCTTGGCGGCGATGACCATGCCTCCCGTGTTGCGGTCGATGCGGTTGCAGAGGGCGGGAGCGAAGGACTGCTCGCCGGCGGGATCATACTCCCCCTTGCCGCAGAGATATGCCTGCACGTGCATGATGAGGGTATTCTCGCCCCCCTCGGCGTCGTCGTGGACCAGCACACCGGGACGCTTATTGAGGAGCATAATATGCTCGTCCTCGTAAACGATATCCAGTTTAGGCTTGATGGCGGTCAGAGCACCCGTATCCTTGGAGGCAGAGTCAAAAAACTCGTCCTTGATGAAAAGTTGGATCTCGTCCCCTTCCTTGAGGATCTGATTCTGCTCACAACGGGCACGGTTGACCTTGATCTTCTTGGTGCGGATAAACTTGTACATGAGAGACTGAGGCAGCCCCTTGACGGCCTTGGTCAGGAACTTGTCCAGACGCTGTCCCGCGTCGTTTTTCTGAATGGTGATGATGCGCATGATTTCTCCTTTTTGGGGAAAATTGCTGTTTAACGGGGGCGGCAGGGCTCTGCATGCCGAGCAAGCTCGGCGGCACCCGCTTAAGGGACTTTTGAAAACCTCCTCGCATCGCATCCGTGTTTCACACGGGGGGCGAATTTGCCTTCGGCAAATATCGCGAGTCCCTTAAGAATCCCCAAAACTTTCAAAAAAGATATTCAATAATACTTTTTTGAAAGTTTTTGGAGATCCAAGAACCTTTTTTCAAAAAGGTTCTTGGCCGCCGGAGGCCGTGCCCCCCACTCACCGTTAAACCCAAATTTGAAACATAAACAACCTGAAAAGAGAGAGGGGAAGCATTCCCTCTCCCTCAGATTCTTGTTTACAGCGTGCCGAAGATACGGTCGCCCGCGTCACCCAAACCGGGGACGATGTAGGCGTGGTCGTTGAGCTTCTCATCCAGAGCGGCGGTATAAATGTCCACGTCGGGATGGGCATCCTGAACGGCCTTGACACCCTCGGGAGCGGCCACCAGGCACATGAAGCGGAGGTTGGTACAGCCATGCTCCTTGAGCTTGGACAGGGCGTCCACGGCAGAGCCGCCGGTGGCCAGCATGGGGTCAACCAAAATGACCAAACGATCCTGCACGTCCACAGGGAGCTTGCAGTAATATTCCACGGGCATATGGGTCACGGGGTCGCGGTACAGACCGATGTGACCGACCTTGGCCACGGGGACAAGGCGCTGAAGGCCGTCCACCATGCCGAGACCCGCACGGAGAATGGGAACGATGGCCAGCTTACGTCCGGCGACCATCTTGGCCTTCATCTTGCAGATGGGAGTCTCGATGTTGACCTCCTCCATGGGCAGGTCACGGGTCAGCTCGTAGCCCATCAGCATAGCGATCTCGTTCAGCAGCTCGCGGAAATCCTTGGAGCCGGTCTTCTTGCTGCGCATAATGGACAACTTGTGGGTTACCAGGGGATGATCAACGATGTGCAGAGTACTCATGGTCGTTTTCTCCTTTATGTTTCATAATCCGTGTGGGGATATATACTTCCCCTCTATTATACTCCCTTTTTCCCGATATTGCAAGTCCTATGGGCAAATTATTTCGAAAAAAACAAAAGTTTTACACTTTGGATATTTACATTTGGGTCGCTTCGTGGTACAATTAAAGTGAAGAATTATATCCAAGGAGGCGCTATGTCCTCAATCCATCAAAATCCTACCTTCGCCGCCCTCACGCTGGGCTGCAAGGTCAATCAATATGAGACCGAGGCCATCTGCGAAGCTCTGGAGGCCGTTGGCTTTGTCCAGTGCCCTGCCCATGAGGTCTGCGATCTCTACATTCTCAACACCTGCACCGTCACCGCCGAGTCCGACCGCAAGTCCCGCCAGATGGCGCGGCGCTTGATCCAGAAAAATCCCGGGGCCGCCGTCATCGTTACGGGCTGCTCCGCCCAAGGAAATCCCACGGTATTTGCCGCCATTGAGGGAGTGTCCGCCGTAGTGGGCAACCGAGAAAAGCTCCGCGTGGCCGAGATCGCCCGCGAGATTCTGGAAAACGGTAAACCGGCCGCCCCCGTGGTGGAGGTGCCCTCGCTGGAGGGGGCTGACTTTGAGTCCATGTCCATCGTTCGATTCATCCGCGCCCGCGCCTACGTCAAAATTCAGGACGGCTGTGAGTCCCGCTGTGCCTACTGCGCCATCCCCGCCGCCCGTGGCCCCGTCCGCTCCAAGCCCATGGCCGAGGTCATTGCCGAGGTCAAGGCCCTTACCGAGGGCGGTTGCCGTGAGATCGTGCTGACGGGCATTGAGACCGGCGCGTGGGGAAGAGATCTGGGACGTCTACGCCTGCAGGATCTGCTGGTGGAGATCGACAGAATCCCCAATGTGGGCCGCATCCGTCTGGGATCGCTGGATCCCACCGTCATGACTCAGGATTTCGTGGATAAGATCAAGGATCTTCCCTCCCTTGCCCCCCATTTCCACCTGTCCATGCAAAGCGGCTGCTCCGCCACCCTCGCCCGCATGAAGCGCAAGTACAACGCGGGGCAGGCCGAAGCCGCCATGGCCCGCGTCCGCGCCGCCATTCCCTCGGTGCAGTTCACCACCGATATGATCGTGGGCTTTCCCGGGGAGACCGAGGAGGAATTCGCCGAGAGCGCGGATTTCGCCCGTCGGGCGGGATTCTTGCACATCCACGTGTTCCCCTACTCCAAGCGCGCGGGCACTCCCGCCGCCACCATGAAGGATCAAGTTCCCGAGGCGGTCAAGCATGAGCGGGTAGCCCTCCTGTCTGCCATCAGCGAGGAGACCTGCGCCGCCATTCTGGAGGATGCGCTGGCTCATCCCCGTCCCCTGCCCGTCCTGCCCGAGACCCGCGGTGATGGCTTCGTCATGGCTCACACCCCCGAATTCTTTGAGGTCAAGGTGCTGACGAGCTGTCCTCTGCCTCAAACCGAGATCACCGTCCTCCCCGTCCGCCGCGAGGGCGAGGTGCTGATCTGTGTCCCTGTGAGCCCCTGATCCGCTCCACCCACCCATCAAGGAGTCTGTATGTCCACTTTCTTCAATACCCCCACCCCATCCGATCCCGTGACCCCGAAGCCTGCCGCCGAGGTCGCTGAGAATCCCGCGGAGGGTGATGGATCTTCCACAAAGGCATCCTTCCGTGTATCCCCCGCGGACAGCGTGCCCGTTCTCCATTTCCGAGAAGCCCCCGACACGGCTGTGACCAAGCTGAACACCGACCTGGGGCTTTCTTTGGATGCCGTCCGCTTTGTCCGTCTGAAGGGCTTCTTTACCAATTCCGTCAAGCGTGATCCCACCGTGGGCGAGCTTCGCCTGCTGAACGCGCTGGATCAGAACCAAAAGCACAGTCCTCAACGCATAGCCGTAGGGGAGCTTATCACTCCAAGCGAGACCTTGGCCGCCACGTGGGCAGACATGATGCAACGCCACGGCGACCTTCACGGCGTTGGAGAACGCTTTCAGAGTACCCACCCCGTTCCCGCACCTCCCTGCTCCTTGGCGGATGCTCTGTCCCTGGAAGGACGTTACCTTTCCCGCGCAGGCCTGCGTCCCTCCGCCGGCGGCGATTTTCTCCGGGAGGAAAACCGAACCCTCCTCCTGTCCTGCCCTCGGGAGGAGGCCGTTGCCGCCGCCCAAGGGTACACTCCTGTGGCTCGGGTAGCCTTCGGAGAGGATCATCGTTCCCTGTGGGTTCGAAGGGATCCCCCCGCCGAGGAGCCCCTCCTCCGCCCCGGTGATTTCCTTCTGCATATCCACGCTTTGACACCCCATCAGGTGTACGCCCTGCGAAAGGCGTTGGATGCCTTACCCGTCCCCGCCGCCGTTTTGGCCGCCGTGGCTACCAAGTCCTTGCTGTTGACGGCTTTGGACATCTGTCCCTCTTTGGATCTGTACGTCGAACGTCTTGCCCCCCGAAGCACCCGACTTCCCTTGGATCTGCTCTGCGCCCTGCCTCCCATGGGGACGGGCCAAACGGATCATTTGCTCCGCGTGTCCCTGAAGCAGATCAAGACCGTCACCCAGCTTTTGCGGGATCTCGGGATGACGGCCACCATCTGCGGACAGGCGCGGACGGGAGAGCAAACCGTGATCCACATCCGCAATGCCGGCGGCAAGGAGG
>JAZOOM010000446.1:0-11758 GCA_045655025.1 Eubacteriales bacterium
TTGAAAGTTTTGAGGATTCTTAAGGGACTTTTTCAAAAGTCCCTTAAGCGGGTCCAGGGCAGAGCCCTGGCCGATAAACCCAAATTTGAAATTCTCTTAACCGAAAAAATATTTTCCGAAAAACCCGTTTTTGCGGACATATTTTCGGAAAAAATCCGTCTTAGTATATGAACCCATTCAATCTCCCCGAAAGGAGACAGTCATGCCCGACATTTTGCCCGACTCCGGGATCATTACCCTCTATAACCGCCGCGACGAGCAGGCCATACAGGCTACGGCGGACAAGTACGGTTCGTTCTGCCTGGGGATATCCTACGACATTTTGGGCTCCCGTGAGGACGCGGAGGAGTGTGTCAATGATACTTATTTGCGGGTTTGGAACAGCATTCCCCCCGCCCGTCCCGCCAGCCTGCAGGCCTTTTTGGCCACGATCACGCGGCGAATCTCCTTGGATCGCTACCGCGAGCGGCGTGCCGCCAAGCGGAATCGGGAGCTGGAGGTGTCCTTTGAGGAGCTGTCCGAGGCTGTGCCCGCTCCCGACGAGAGAGCCGACGAGCTGCCCGCCCTGCTGAACGACTTCCTCCGCACGCTGGAATTCCCCGAAAGACGGCTGTTCCTCCGCCGTTACTGGCTATCGATACCCGTGGAGACCTTGGCCGAAGAGGAGCAGACCACGGTCAATGCCATCAACGTGCGTATGTATAAGACCCGCAAGAAGCTGCGCGCATACTTACTCGAAAGGGGGTACAGAAGATGAAAGGCGATCTGGTTTTCGAAAAGCTGGGAGAGGTTGACCCCTCCCTGTTGGCGGGCGCGCTTCCGGGTGCTGTCCCCACCATGCGAACGGATACGCTCCACGCCCCTCCCCGCAAGCGTCCTTCCACCGGGTGGCGGATCGCTTTGGTGATCGCCGCAAGCCTGGCCATGACGGTGGTTTTGCTGGCGGTGGGCGGTGCATCCTTGTTCGCCGGGGTGACGTGGCCCTGGGAGAGCGGATCTGAGGAGACCACCCCCGAGGATCATGACGGCAAAGAGCTGACCTACCAAGGCACCGTGTCCATCGACGGCTTCGGCGCGCTGACGGGCTCGGATGAGCTGGAGGTTATGGGAAACGAGCTGAAGGCTCGCTTCACCGCCGCCACACCCATGGAGGACGTGTGCTTATGCTGGCGTGATCTGCCCATTCAGATCGGTGATACCACCCTGACCTACAACCGAGACCACGGCTGCTTCCGCGACGGGGATACAGGGCAGATCTATCAGCTTTGGGAGCAGGACAAGGAATATATCAATAACTTGCTGACCGATCTGGAGTCCCGTTCCAATATTCTTTCCTTCGTCTACGAGTACGATACCCTCCGCCGCGGGGATGATTTTGTCTTCTCGGTGGGATGGCGGGAGGGATACGGCTCGGTCTTCAAGATCGAAAAGGTCTACCTCCGCTACGAGGGGGAGGATACGGAATACGTCACGCCGGGCTTTTTCACGGTGGGTGATCAGGAAGATACTTACCGCATCCATATCATGGACGATGCACCCTATGGAAAGTACACCCTCGTTGCCCACGTCTATTCCCCCTACACGGGGCGAAACATCGAGATGGATATCCCGTCAAAAACGGGCGCCATTGAGATTGTTCCCAACGAGACCGAGCCTGCCTATACCTTTACACGAAGTATCACCCACGAGATCTACAACCGTGGGGAAACGATCTTCGTGGATGTCGTCATGGTCAACAACGGAGACCCCATTCTCCGCTGGACGAAGAACCTCACCATCCTCCCCGAGGTGTCCTTGCGAAAAGTCAGCGACGGAAAATCCTACCCCATGAACTGTGAGCAGGAAATCGATTGGTCGGGACACGTTGCCCGATTGGACAGCGGGGAAGCATCGGAGGGAAGATTTTCCATGGAGATTCCCTCGTCCATGCCCATCGGCGTGTACGATCTGGTGTTGTCCTTCGAGGGCCATGAGCAGGTCTATCCCAATGTCATCGCGATCGTGGACCCCAACGCGAATCACGGCTTTGCGGTGGATTACTCCTTTACCCCCAAGGATGGGGAGGGGGAAGAACCCTTTCACACCGTAACCAATAACGGTACGGGCTTCTTCAGCCTCCGTATCACCCACGCGGGCGATACCCTGTACCGCTACGGTTATGATGATTGCCTGCGCCCCGATTCGGTAAAGCTCTACCGTCAGGAGGAAGGAAGCGAGGGAGAGAACGCGCCCTTCTTCTACGCCACCCACACCGAAAAGACCAAGACCCTGTGGGCATGGGAAAACGGTATGACCAAGACCTTCCTCTATGAATGGGATTGGGAAACCGCCCCCATTGAACCCGGCGCCTACACTTTACAGGTGGTCTATCGGGATCAAGACGGAAACATCCTGCTGGATCTGATACTGGAGGACGCCCTCACCGTGGTAACCCCTTGACAACTCCTCCAAAATATGCTACAATACCTCCATACCCAATCTCGGATATGGAGGTATTTCTCATGAACCATCCCGATAAATATCTGGCCAAGCGCTACGACACCCCCAACCGCTCGAAGGCCTTCACCGACGCCGTGTACAGCGGTGACTCCGACACCAGAGCCAATCTGGTCAACCGCATGAACGCCGCCCAGAGAAGCTACGACCCGCCCGCGCCCGAATTCATCCCTCTGGTGGGCGAGATGCACGGCCACACCAACCTTTCCGACGGCCGCCCCGATATCGACACCTATTTCCGCAACATCCGCGACCTCGCCAAGCTGGACTTCGCGGTGCTGACCGACCACGACCACGGCGGTGTGGGCTCTCCCGAGCTGTGGGTGGGTAGTCCCTCCAAGTGGGATCTCATCAAGCAGAAGGCTCATGAATACTGCGAGGAAGGGAAGTTCTCCACCCTTCTCGGCTATGAGCGGGACTCCTACCCCTTCTACAACAATCTGGTGCTGTACTTCCGCGACCGTGATCCCGACATGGTCCGAGGTGTCCGTGACGGCGAGTTCACCGCCGAAGAATTAGCCGCCCTTCTGGCCCGTGACGACGTGCTGGCCTGTCCCCACGATACCTATCTCTTCACCTCCGCCGCCGACTTTATGGCACTCCCCGTGGAGCTGATCACCCCCTTCATTGAGGTCATGTCCCGCGGAGATGCCGCCGAGTACATGGGCAACCCCTGCGGGGCCTATGATTTTGCCTGCGAGGGTGGTTACTGGCAGGATGCCCTCCGCAGAGGCGCGAAAATGGGTGTCATCGGCGGCAGTGACGATCACGATGGCATGAATGGCCGCATGAATCCTGCCCGTACCGACCCCGGCCGCTATCCCGGTGTCACGGGTGTCTGGGCCACCGAGAACACCCCCGAGGCCATCTTCGACGCTCTGCGCGCCAAGCGCACCTTCGCCTACATGATGGGCGATCCCGCGGGCAAGATGGGCGGCCGCGTGAACATCGACTTCCGTATCAATGGCCACTACATGGGAGAGACCATCAAGCGCGGTGAAGGGGAAGACCTGACCATCTTCTACCGCGTAGAGTCCGACGTCCCCGTGCGGCGTGTCACCATCGTCAAGAACTGCCGCAACTACGTCTCCCTCCGTCCCGCCTCCGAGGTCATTCTGGACTACAGGCAGGAGACAGACTGTGACTGCTTCTACCTCCGCGTAGAGCTCACAGACGGGCGGTACGGCTGGACTTCTCCCGTGTGGGTGGAGGCCGCCCTCGGAGATAATCCTGACCGCAACCCTTGACAGGCATGGGAAAAAGTGGTATAATAAAAAAAGCCCCGAATGAAAAAACAGGGATGCCTGTGGGAATTTTCCG
Organism: Eubacteriales bacterium; assembly: GCA_045655025.1. GTDB lineage: Bacteria > Bacillota > Clostridia > Oscillospirales > CAG-272 > CAMEON01. The sequence continues at coordinate 3,817 of JAZOOM010000446.1, forward strand.
CTTGCCCGTCGCGCATCCATTCCATAAAGGAGTTATGACATGAAGCTCAAGCACATCATCACGACCTTGACAGCATCGGCGTTGACCCTTCTGCTGGCGGCTGCCATGACCGCCTGCCAAGGCTCGGCACAAGACCCCTCCCAGAGCGATACCGTTCCCCCCACCGGGGAAGTGACTTCGCCCGTGACCGCCCCTACAACGGGGGAGACCACCGAGGGCGACACAACTCCCTCCGAGCCGGTTCGGTCTGACGTCAAGCTGACCCCGGATCAGGCCGTCGTGGTGGTGTCCTCCTACGCCACCCCTTGGGAGACTGCCGCCGCCGAGGCATTGGCCTCTGAGCTGGGCCTGACTCTGGTCAACGACGGGAAAACCCCCAATGACAAGAATCTGCTGGTCATCGGCTACACCGCCCTTCATGATCGCTTTGAGGTGGATCTGGACAGCCTGGGCGTCGGCTACGCCGTCACGGCCGCCGACGGAGCCGTGCTGGTAGCCGCCAACACCGAGGCCTCCATGACAACGGCTCTCGCCACCTTCCGTGAGGCTTTGACTGAGGATAAGACTATTCCCGGGGACACCAATACCACGCTTACCCTGGCTCCCGAATCCGACAAGGCTGTCTACAACGGGGAATGGGCGGACAATATCGCCTATGCCAACGGGATCAAGAACGGGGTGGATCTCTACCACATGGATATCCGCCGTACTCTGTTCCGCATCTCCAATCAGAGTGTGGTCTTCAACTACGACATGAAGAAGGCCAACTGCTTCACCTCCATCACCAACCCCGAGGGCTTTGTCTACATGGTGAATACGGGTGACGTGTACCTCCAGCGAGCCGACGGAAGCCGCGTCTACTCCTCCTCCTCCAAGGCGGCGGGCCGTACCAACGCCTACCAGATGGGCTACTACTACTACAGCGCCCACATTCTGGATCAGAACTTCGGTCTCCGCACCGATGCCACGGGGCTTCAGCACTTCAGCATCGACCGCACCTTCCACATCTACTCCGATAAGGTCAACCTTGTCCAGCACCTCACCACCACCGGCGGCGAGGCTTCGGGTCTTGCGGGCTACGGCCAGATCTACAAGATCGACGCCTCTCGCGTCAAAAAGCTGGTGGTCAAGGATGCCTCCGGTCTTCACGAGACCCTGGAAGGGGTGGATTGGGGCACCTGCGAATACGTGGGCTTTGACGTGGTCCGTGCCGGTGTGGTTGGCTTCATCCTGTTGCCCTATGAGGAAAATGAGGGCAAGCTGTCCGTGACTCTTGAGGACGGCTTCTATGCGGTAGAACAGCACGTGGAGAACGATGCGGGCAAGGCATACCCCATCCACTCCCACCTCTATTTCGGCCTCCGCCTCTACACCGACAGCACTCACAGCTTTGACACCTTCCTCCACGAGGCGGACTGCGAGCGCAATCCCTTGGACAGCCTGTCCATTTCCAAGCGTACCGACGGCGCGGCCTACGTTGGCTACGATGCCCTCCGCGGTGCGTACCGCTTCGACGTCAACGGCGGTGACTTCAATTACAACTACTACCAGGCTCCCAACCAGTACTACACCGTCAACGCACAGATCACGGCGGACAGCCTGGATCGCAACATCTACGTGTACACCCACACCTCCTCGGGCTGTTTGGAGTCTGCCGTCATTCTGGACAAGAACCAGACCCTTCTGCCCATTCCTCTGGAGGTAGGCAAGAACTTCACGGGTGAGAATGAGGATAGCTTCTACCTTCCCGGCGACGTGTCCTACGGTGAGGTCTTCTTCCCCGTCACCCTGAAGGCAGGGGAGACCAAGGATTTCTCGGTGCTCAATCTGTACCAGAACTGGGGCAAATACCCCCTGAAGCAGATCTCCTCCATCCAGTTTGTGGCCCCCTACTACCACCTGTCCACGGGTGTCACCGAGACCAACTGCATCGCCCCCTCCTTCGTCTACGGCAAGGATAACTGGCTCCTGCCCGACTTCCGCGCCATGTCGGCCCCCCTGTGGGCGGATCAGCCCCAGCACACCGCCATCGGCCAGCTTTTCGTGGTCCGCTACGATACCGCCGATCGGGTGACGGGGAACATCGAGAACTATCACAACGATATCGACTCCTACGGCCCCGTATACGCCGACGTGGATATGGACTACCTTTCCCAGGACGGCCGCATCCACATCAGCTACCGCCACGTGGAAATGCCCCAGACCGACGAGAACCGCACCTACTACTCTCTCCGCATTGACGTGCTGGAGGACGTACCCTTTGAGGATTTCAAGTCGGATTTCTCCCTCTTCTGCTTCAACGGCCGTCATCCCAAGTTCAATAAGCTGACCTATCTGGACGAGAACAATCAGAACCAAACGCTGGATCTGGGGATCGCCTCCGCTGCCAAGTACGACCGCTTCTTCAAGCTGGGTGATCAGTACCCCTACTTCGGGTACTATGAGCCTCTGGCCGCCGATGCCGTCAACTTCGCTCTGCTGGTCAAGGATTCCCACGTCATCATCGGCGGCGAGGAGTACACGGGTGGTTTCCTCATGCGGGACCGCTTCGACGGCTCTCTGAACTTCGGTGATCTGACCCTAGATCTGGGTGAGGTCACCTTGAAGGCCGGGGACTGCATCTACGTGGACTACATCCTTCTGCCTTGGGGCTTTGTGAATTCCGTGAACGATCAGAACGTGCAGAACGTCCGAAACGATTCCCTCATGGATCCCTACACCGTTACCGCACAGACGGGTACAGTCCTTGAGGATGTGTACGTGCCCAAGATCCGTGTAGACGAGAACCAGACCGCCGCCTTTGTTTACTCCGGCGGTACGAATAACGGCGTTGTCCGCGTCTACGGTCTGCAAAGCTACGCCCGCCCCGTGATTGAGGAGCTGGTGGACGGTGAGTGGGTGACCTACACCGACACCACCAACAAGGATTACGACGGCTACATGATCTATGCCGACGAGGACGGAACCTATTCCGTGGCCTTCGTCATCAACATGACCGATGCCCCTGAGGAGGGAAGGACCTTCCGGGTGGTCGGTCAGTAATACCCAAAGCCAATCCCCCACGGCAGACGGCCGTGGGGGATTTTATCCCGAAAAAATCTGAAAAAACGGAAAAAGACCGAACCTTTCCCGCCTTTCCCGACACTATATATACAGAAAGGTGCAACACCCAACCGTTGAGTTATCTTCAACTAACGGTTTCTTGACTTTTGGTGAGAAACAGCGTATAATGATGTCAACGGCAGATACCTGCGGCTAGAGCTCCGCCGAGGCTGATGTCTTCATTGTGAAAGGAACGTATTCGTATGAAGAAAAAGATCAAAGACGGAAGTCTTTACTACCACCAAAAGGATATTCTTCGTCCCATTGGTGCGGTTTTGCTTCCCGCGGGTTTGGTTATCATGTATTTGGGTTGGAGCTTTATTTCCTATATTTTTGCCAGTATCGCAATCCCCGTGGGACTGGTGATGTTTATTGTAGGCAGCTCCAAATATATCTCCGATAACGACATGCAGGAGCAGATCGACCATGCCATGCTGGATTACGACAAGGGTGTGACCGATTCCAAGGGCTTTGACCGCGTTGTCCTGCGCCAACCCGCTCCCGTGGAGATGGAGGCTTACAGCTTTGGCAGTGACGCGATCTACTTTAAAAAGGGCAAGAACGGCTCCTACCGCTCCGACCGCCTGACCCGCACCCACGTTTTCTACACCAAGGACGGCATCATTCTGGCGGGGCGTACCCTGTCCATCGCCTCTCTCAACGAATCCACGGGGGAGGGTATGACGAATTTCTCCGAAACCTTCAGCTACAGCGAGATCACCTCCGCCGCCATGGATGCCCATGAGACCCCCGTGACCATGACCAATACCGGCAAGACCGTCACGGTCAAATGGTACGAGCTGTCCATCATGGGAGAGGACGGCGAATTGCTTCGCATCCCCGTTCAGAACGATATGGATGCCTCCAACCTTTGTGAGCTTCTCAACCGCTGAAGCGATTGGGAAAGCCTCGGGCGTGTTACCCCCTTGCCCGTCCGATAAAAAAGCCCCGACCCGCGCGGCTGAGCCGTTTGGGTCGGGGCAATGTGTTTTATTCCTCCACCTTCTCAAAGATCTGATCCAGACCTCTTTGAGCACTGCGGCTGTTTGCCTTGTAGTAGGAGGAAATGCTCTTGGTGTTGTTGTGGATGGCAAAGCAGGTGGTGTACACCAGATTCCAAAGGCTGTTGTTGCCGTCGCAGAAGGCAATGCCGGGATCGAACACGACGGTGTTGTAGATCAGCTCAACCATATCACGGTCATCGGGAGCCTCAGAGACGCGGAGCTGAAGAACCTCGTCGTAGTACTTCTCCTGCACCAGAGTCTTGGAATAGTAGCCCATGAGCTCCAGAGCCTCGCCCACCATCTCCTTGTTCTTGATGGAATTGGGGATCACGATGTTGTTGCCCCAGTTGACGTGGGCGTAGCTTTCCTGCGCGGTGTCGTACTTGGGCATGGGGAGCATACCCACGGAGAAATCGGATTCCAGATACTGGGTGCCCAGCTTGTCGTGGGTGAAGTAGGTGCGGCCGTCCAAGAAGTCGATGATCACGTTGGTGTCGCTTCGCTGCCCGAAGCTCCAGAGGTAGGTGCTCTCGTCCTTGCTCCAATCGTACAGATCGGTGTACATGGACTCCAGACGCTCGCCGTACAGGGAAAGCTCAAACATGTCCTCCTCGTTGCGGGTGGCCACGTAGATGTCACAGCCCTGCATGAAGGCGGAGCCGTTGGCATCCCACATGGCGGCGAAGCCGTAGGTGTCCTTGTTGTTGCGGCGGCCGTCGCCGTCGTCGATGTAGAGCTCGGAGGTGATGGCGTAGAACTCACTCATGGTCCACGTGCCGTTGCGAACCAGATCGTAGGGAACGGTGCGGTTGGCATCCTGCAAGAGATCCTTATTGACGTAGATCATGTTGATGGCGTACTTACAGAAGTCACCGAGACCGATGAAGGCGTGGCCGTTGATGGAGAGCTGGTCGATGACCCTGTCGTTCCAGTAGGGCTGCTCGGGATTGAAATCGGGGAGACTGTAGAAGTCCAAAGCGTAGTTCTGAGTGATGAAGTTGTTATAGCTGTAGTAGGGGTGAAGAATGCAGATCTGATAGATATCGTCACCCGACATAATGGTGGGCTGAACCTCATCGAAAAGCTCGCCACCTGTGACCACGTGGTCGATCCGCTTGTACTCGATGGAAATGCCCAGGTAGTCTTCCACCATGGTGTTCATCTCGTAAATGGTGTTGTTGAGGATATGGATGCTCCCTTCCTCACCGGACATGGATTCGGCGTAGTACCAGGAACCGGGCTCGTCAAAGCCGATCATGCGGAGGGTCGCGCCCTGATAGTCGGTCTTTTCAATATCGGGGAAGAAATCGGGGGCGGTATCCTCTAAAGCGGCAGTGGTATCAGCGGTAGTGTCGGTTCCGTCGGTGGTATTGCCGCAGGCGGCCAGAGGGAACGTCATGAAAAGCGCAAGCGCGGCGGCCAGGAGGCGGATCAACGGTTTTTTAGCGGTCATATCGGTTGCTCCTTGCATAAAAGAATGGGCGGTGTCTTGGATAGACACCGCCTACAGTATAGCAGAACTATGTGAATTTGTCAATATGAACTTGCAGATTTTGAATCGGTTTGTGTAAAACGCCAATATCAGAACAGCCCGAGGAACCAATCCCAAATACCCAGATGCTCGATGAGGATCTTGCATCCCATGAGCACCAGCACGATACCGCCTGCCAATTCCGCCTTGGATTTGAATTTTGCACCGAACAGGTGGCCGACGTACACGCCCACAGCCGACAGGGAGAAGGTGACGACACCGATGAAGGATACGGCAGGCACGATGCTGACCTTCAGGAAGGCAAAGGTGACACCCACGGCCAGTGCGTCGATGCTGGTGGCTACCGCCATGGGGAGCATGGCTCTAGGGCAGAAGGAGCAGGCACACTCCTCGGCCTCCCCGAAGGATTCCTTGATCATATTGGCGCCGATGAGACCCAGCAGAGCAAAGGCGATCCAGTGGTCCACGCTTTCGATGTAGGTTTGGAACTGACAGCCAAGAAAATAACCGATCAGGGGCATGCCGGCCTGAAAGCCGCCAAAATACAGACCCGTAATGAGGGCATGGCGGAATTTCAACTTGGGCACCGAAAGTCCCTTGCAGATGGCAACGGCCATGGCGTCCATGGACAGACCGACGGCCAGAATGAAGAGCTCAATGAGTGTCATGAAGACCTCCCTATGGAAAAAACAGAATGATCAAACAAGCATACAGGTTGGTATTATACCACGGAGTACGTGACTTGTCAAGAGTGCATTTGCCCAAAAGCGCAAGACACTTACGGGCATTTTCGGGCACAGTTGTGAAATCTTACACCTTGTGCTTGCGGAAGTAGCGCACGGTCAGGATGATGGCCGCCGTACCCAGCAGGGGGAATACCGCCATGACCAACATACCGGCCTTGAGACCGATCTGCTCGGGGCTCATGCCGTAGCGCAGACCCAGCTCAGCGGCCATATGGGTCACGGATACCTTATCCACCACGATACCCAAAAGCTGGGGAGCCAGGGACGCGCCCAGATCTCCTCCTGCCGCCATGAGGGCGAAGGCAGTCACGCCCGCGTTGGGAATCTGCTCCTCCATCAGGATCAGGGCACCGGGCCAGAGCATGGAGGTGAAGAGACCCACCAGAATGCAGGCCACGAAGGGAAGGATCACCCCCGTGGACAGACCTGCCAGCAGGTAGCATGCGGTGGAACCGATCATACCCAGCAGAAGAATGGGTGCGATCCTCTTGCCGAATTTGGCATAGGAAATACGGGCCAGACCCAGCAGAACGGCAAACATGGCTACGCCCAGGATATCGCCCAGAGCCTTATCAATGCCCAGCGCGTTTTCCATAAAGCCCGAGATCCAGTTGCTCATGGCGTTTTCGGCACAGCTGCCGAAGAAGATACAGCCCAGGCAGAGGGCCAGACCCATGGCGCGCCGCCGTGTGCCGTGGGCTCCGTTGGGACTTCCGTGTCCCTGCATATCCGGCATGGGAGAGACGGAAAAGATGACGGCGGGAATCACGGGGAGGAGAGCCAGGAACAGTATGAGGTACGGCCAGTTCTCCGAGCCGAAGATCTTGATGAACAGAGTTCCGATGACCACCATGGTCAGTACGCCGAAGGCATACAGAGAGTGGAGGAGACTCATGTCACGCTGAGGATTGTCCGAGGGTATGGCGGCAATAGTGGGGCTGAGGAGTGCCTCGGACAGGCCGGCGGAGACAGAGAAGATCACAGTGCCCAGCAGGAGGCCGGGATATGCGATTTGGGGAAGGAGTGTGGGGATCAGCGCATAGATCGCAAGTCCTGCCGAGGTGATGAGGGGCATGGCCCGCAGAATCTTTTTGGGATTGAAGAGACGGGGGAAAAAGGAGAAGAGCAGGTCAACGCCCAGTTGGGTGCAGAAATTGACCAGCACCAGCGTGCCCAGCAGGGTGTAGGAAATGCCGAAGGTCTCCCGCAGGGTCACGAACAGGAGGGGAGGAATGCAGAATATGGAGGACATGGTGAAGTAGGACAGATAGCAGGCCATTCGTGTCCGCTTGAAGTTGGGTGTGGTAGTCATAGACAATCTCCCTTGGATTGATAGTGCATACCATTCTATTATAATGTATCTGAAAATATTTGTCAAGGCAGTTGGGTAAAATGCTTGACAAATTTTGTCGGGCGTGTTACAATCTTAGTAGAAACCTTGGCAAATTGCTGTTTATCGGGCCGAAGGCCCGTCACGCCCGAAGGGCATCTCACGCCGCAAGGCATATCGTGTGCGAAGCACATATCGCGCCGCAGGCATCTCGTTTACCGTAAAAATGATTGAGCTTGTTGCTTTTTAACGAGATACCCCTTCGGGG
>JAZOOM010000447.1:0-2629 GCA_045655025.1 Eubacteriales bacterium
GGTGCACTCCAGAACAACGTCAACACCCAGCTCGCCCCAAGGGCAGTTGGCAGCGTCCTTCTCAGCGTAGATCTTGATGGTCTGACCGTCAACGGTGATGGTGCCGGCCTCGTCATCGGAAGTAACGGTGTGACCGTCGTAGCGACCCTGAGCGGTGTCGTACTTCAGCAGGTGAGCGAGCATGGAAGGCTTGGTCAGGTCGTTGATGGCAACGATCTCATAGCCCTCTGCGCCAAACATCTGACGGAAAGCCAGACGGCCGATACGGCCAAAGCCATTGATAGCAACTTGTACGGACATGGTAGTGATCCTCCATATTATATAAATTTTTCTTAACAAAACGCGCGGTCGGGGATTTCCATCCCTTTCCATGATATATTTTATACCAAAACCGTCAAATATGCAAGGGGTTTGTGAAAACTTTTTCAAAATCGTTGTTTTGCATTCCCCCGCCAAATCCCCGTGAGTATTTTCGTGCATTTTGACATGATTTGCGCCATTCCACAAGAGTTTTTGGGGGATGAGTTGACAAACGGCCCCGAATATGGTAGAATGATTCTATCTATGCAAAGGGAGGTTGTCAGCATGCGGGCAAAATGGCTGTTTTTCGATATGGGCTCTACCATCATGGACGAGACCCCCGCCATGGAAAAGCGGGTGCGGGACTCCATTAAGGGAACGGGCATCGCCTATGAGGCCTTCACCGCCAAGATGGCGGAATTCCGCGAAATGGGTCTGCGGGAGGATCACGCCGCCTTTGCCCACTTCGGCATCCCCATGGCTCCCTGGCCCAAGGGCACCGAGATCCCCTACCCCGACGCGCATACCGTCCTCACGACTCTCCGTGACCGCGGCTACCGACTGGGCATCATTGCCAACCAACCCCTCGGCTCCGAGGCGAGACTGGCGGAGTTCGGCCTGCGGGACTTCTTCGAGGTGATCTGCGCCTCCGCCGAGGAGGGGGTGGCCAAGCCCGATCCCGAGATCTTCTGCCGCGCCATTTCCCGCGCGGGATGTAACCCCGCCGAGGCCGTCATGATCGGAGACCGCACCGACAACGACGTAGCCCCCGCCAAGGCCATGGGCATGCAAACCGTCCTCATCCGCCAGGGCTACGGCGGCTACCACGTAATACATACCCCCGAGGAGGAGCCCGACGAAACGGTGGATACCCTCACCGAGCTGCTACCCCTCTTCCCATAACACGAAAACGAAAGGCATCATCCATGCACATTTCCCTCTCGGAGCATTTCAGCTACCGCAAGCTGCTCCACTTCACCTTCCCCTCGGTCATCATGATGATCTTCACCTCCATCTACGGAGTGGTAGACGGTCTCTGCGTGTCCAACTTCGTGGGCAAGACCCCCTTCGCGGCTATCAACCTCATCTGGCCCTTCCTCATGATCCTGGGTTGCGCGGGCTTCATGATCGGTACGGGCGGCTCGGCTCTGGTCTCCAAGACCATGGGCGAGGGCGACCCCGAGCGGGCCAACCGCTACTTCTCTGTCCTCGTCCTGTTCACCGTGATCCTCGGCATCGCCATCACCATCCCCGGTTTTTTCCTCATCAAGCCCGTGGCTATTCTCCTGGGCGCAGATGAGGCCATGCTCCCCTACTGTGTGATCTACGGCCGTATCCTGCTGTTGGGTCAGACCGCCTTTATGCTCCAAGGTGTGTTCCAGAGCTTTCTGGTCACCGCCGAGCGCCCCACACTGGGACTTCTGGTGACGGTGGGCGCGGGTATTACCAACATGGTGCTGGACGTGCTCTTCATCGCCATTCTGGATTGGGGGCTGGTGGGCGCGGCGGCGGCTACCGTCACCTCCCAAGCCGTGGGCGGTATCATCCCCCTGTGTTACTTCCTATTCCCCAACAAGAGCCTGTTACGAATTCTGCGCCCCCGCATGGCCTTCGGCGAGTGCCTGCGCACCGTCGGCAGGGTCTGCGTCAACGGCTCGTCGGAGCTGATGACCAACATCTCCATGTCGGTGGTGAGCATGCTCTACAACTATCAGCTCATGACCATGGCGGGGGAGGACGGCATCGCGGCCTACGGCGTCATGATGTACGTGGGCTTCGTCTTCGTGGCGGTGTTCATCGGCTACGCCATCGGCTCTGCCCCCATCGTGGGCTTCCACTACGGCGCAGGCAACCACGCCGAGCTGAAATCCCTCCTCCGCAAGAGCGTGATCCTCACGGCGCTGGCGGGTGTGTGCATGATGGGGCTTTCGGCGGCAATGTCCACCCCCCTGTCGGGTGTTTTCGTGGGCTACGACGAGGAGCTGTACGAGTTGACCCGCCGCGGCTTCCTTCTTTACTCCTTCTCTTTCCTCTTCGCCGGCTTCGGCATCCTCGGCTCTTCCTTCTTTACCGCCCTGGGCAACGGCGTGGTATCCGCGACCATATCCTTCCTCCGCACGCTGGTCTTCCAAGTGGCGGCGGTGCTGATCTTACCCCTTCTGTGGGGCGTGGACGGCATCTGGCTGTCGGTCACCGCCGCCGAGGTACTGGCCACGGCGGTCACGGCGATGTTCCTGATAGTGATGAGGAAGAAATACAAGTATATGTAAATTGCTGTTTAGCGGGGACGGCGGGGGTCGTCCCTGCCCCCCCCCAAGAACCCTTTGCA
>JAZOOM010000448.1:0-8333 GCA_045655025.1 Eubacteriales bacterium
CTCACCGATAAACCCAAATTTGAAACATAAGGATTACTATGAACAATACTCAATCCAAGCCCCGCATCCTTGCCGTGGTGGGGTCTACCGCCAGCGGTAAAACGTCCTTGGCGGTGGAGCTGGCCTTGCGGCACGGGGGCGAGATCGTGTCCTGCGACTCCATGCAGATCTACAAGGACATGAATATCGGCACCGCTACCCCCGATGAAGAGGAGCGCAGAGGGGTTCCCCACCACTTGATGGACTTCGTTGACCCCACCGACCCCCGAGGCTACTCCTGCGCCGACTACGTGCGGGATGCGCGGGCGGCGGTGGCGGACATACTGGAAAGAGGGAAGCTCCCCGTCCTGTGCGGCGGTACGGGGCTTTATCTGGACGCCTTCCTGCGGGGAGGTACCTTTGAGGTCACCGATAGCGACCCCTCCTTGCGAGCCGAGCTGTGTGCCATAGCCGAGCGGGAGGGCGCAGACACGCTCCACGCCATGCTGCGGGAGCTGGATCCCGAGTCGGCTGATGCAATCCATCCCAACAACGTCAAACGAGTGGTGCGCGCCATTGAGATCTGCCGCACGACGGGGCGGAAAAAGAGTGATTTGGATCGAGAATCCAGAGAGCCCGACAGCCCCTATGACGCCACCGTCATCGGCTTGCGCTACGGGTGCCGTCAGCTCCTCTACGACCGCATTGATCGCCGTGTGGACATCATGATGGAACAGGGACTCCTGGAGGAGACACGCCGTCTGCGGGAGAATGGCATTTTTGAGATCTGCCGCACCGCCGCCCAAGCCATCGGCTACAAGGAGCTGTTCCCCTATCTGGACGGGGAAGCCACGCTTCAGTCCTGCGTGGAGACCCTCAAGCTGGCCACCCGCCACTACGCCAAGCGGCAGGTTACCTGGTTCTCCGCCAAGCCTTACGTCACGTGGCTGGACTGTGACGAGGTACGGAACGGGGCAGAAGTTGTAAAAAAGTTTGAAGAGATTGTAAATAATGCGGAAACCCTCTTTTAATAGGAGGGTTTTTGTGCTATACTATAGGTTGAAGTATATAATAGGGATAACTATGCCCACTTGCACCGCTTGACCAGGAAAGGAGATGCCTATGCCCGATATGTTGGATATCACGTCTCGGCTTCTCCGTCCCCCCAAGAAGCCGAATTTCAGCCGTGCCCGCTCTCTGCTTAGCACCGGCTTCATCATTCTCATGCTGGGGCTCATCGGCTTTGCGGTGTATCAGGTCGCCCGTCACGTGACGGTGGGGCTGAATACCCTGCGCACCCAGGAGATCGTGGATCAATCCTACGTCAGCCTGGAGCTGTATATATTCCGTGACGAAACGCCTCTTTCCGTGGAGGGAAGCGACGTGTACCTATATGCCGTGGAAGACGGCGAACGGGTGGGCGTGGCGCAGACGGTAGGAATTCCCTACCGCGTGGGAGATCCCGCGGTCGCCGCCGAGCTGCAAACGAAGCTGAACGCTTACGGGGATCGGGTGTCCCTGCTCCGCAAGCTGGGCGGTACGGGTACGCCCGCCGATGCCCGCGACGCTGCGGAGGACGTGGATCACGCGTATCAGGAGCTGTTGGACGCGGCGGCCTCGGGAGACTTGTCCGCGGTGTCCGGCTTTGCGGATTCCATGCAGAACGGCATTGGGCGGTACGACATTCTGACAGGTGCGGTTGCCCAGTCTGTTTCCTCGCTGGAGGCTCAACGGCAAGCACTGCTGGCAGGCTACGCGGCTCTCTCTCCCATGACGATGGCGCGGAGCGGCTACTTCTACTATACCTGTGACGGCTATGAATCCTTGTTCACTTACGACATGGCCAAGACCATGACACCGGCTGAATTTCGGGAGCTGACCACCATGTCGGCTCAAGGGATCCCCTCCGGAGTGGCGGGGAAGCTGGTCACGAGCACCGTTTGGTACGCGGCGGCCTACGTGCCCCTGTCCGATCCGGCTGTGGAGCTGTTTCAGCAGGGCATTGCCTCCCAAAAATCCTACGTATTCACCTGCCATGATCGGGGCGGCGTGGAGTTGACTCTGACTTTGAAGCGCTTGGTTTCCGACGGGGACGGCGTTCTGCTGGTCTTCTCCTCCCAGGACATGCCCGAGGGCTTTGACTTCCCCCGTAGCTTTACCGCCGAGACTATTGCGCTCAGGACGGGGGGCTACCGCATTCCTACCGAGGCACTGGTGACCCTTCGCTCCCGCGAGACAGGGGAGGACGTGACGGGTGTGTACATTCTGGCCGGTAACGTGGTGGAGTTCCGCAAGATCAGCATTTACGTCCGACGGGACGGGTACGTGATCGCGGAGACCTATGAGGACGTGAAGGCCTACCTGGAAGAACTTTCCGAGAGCGATCCCGAGGAGTACGCCCGCCGCACAGCCGACGAGTGGAGCTTCCTCGGACTCAACGACAACATCATCACAGGCGGTAACGAGCTCTATGAGGGCAAGGTCATCGGCTGACCCCGTTCCGTGATGGAGATCCATGGTGGATCAGCGCAATACACGAAATAAGGAGATCGGTATGGATTATACCTATCTGGATCAGAATCTGGCCCGTGTGAGGGAGGAGCTGGCCCGCGCGTGCGCGGAGGGCGGCTATCCCCCCGAGGGCATTACCCTGATGGCCGCCATCAAGTCCGCCGACGTGGAGGAGATCAACTACCTGCACACGGTTCTAGGCGTGAATTTTGTGGGGGAGAATCGGGTACAGCAGCTGCTGGAGCGGTATGACCGCTTGGAAAAGGAGGGGCTGTCCATTCACTTCATCGGGACACTCCAACGCAATAAAGTGAAGTACATCATTGACAAGGTAGACATGATCCAATCCCTGGATTCCGATAAGCTGGCCGACGAGATCGAAAAGCAGGCCGCCAAGATCGGACGGGTCATGGACGTGCTCATTGAGATCAACTCCGGCAGTGAGATCAGCAAGAGCGGCATCACACCCGAGAGCACGGCGGATTTCGCCCGCCGCGTAACGGGAGGGGGATATCCACACCTGCGACTCCGAGGCTTCATGACCATGGCTCCCAAGTCCACCGAGGAGGGCTACCGCGCCATCTTTGAAAGCACCCGCCTGCTCTGCGAGGGCATTTGGGCGGAGCTGGGGATGGAGCAGCCCATGGTGATGTCCATGGGAATGTCGGAATCCTACGCACCTGCCGCCGCCTGCGGCTCTACCATGGTGCGCGTGGGACGGGGACTGTTCGCGAGGCCCGAGCAGAATTGAAATGGTCAGCAAAAAACAGCCCATATAAAGCTACAAAGCAAAAATTACGGAAAGAAAGATAGAGGAAAACATTATGCTGAAGGATCTTTTCAAGAAAATGAACCGTGGCCAGGAGCCCGAGACCGGCGATCTGAATATGGATTATGACGGTTTCTATTCCGGCAGAAGCGAGCGTCCTGTGGATCGCAACGCCGAGAGCGCCGAAGTCCCTGCCGGTACCCATCAGGCAGGCGGTTACTACGACGCGCCCCGCGCCACCGCCCCCAATCGCGGCTACGTTGAGCCCGATTTTCAGAGCGACAACGCGCGCTACTATGACGGCCCTGCCGAGCGTCCCGTAGAGCGCCCCGTAGAGCGCAACGAGCAGCCCGAGGAAGGCTTTGCGGCTCCCCGCGAGGTCTACACGGAGCCTGACGTAACCGAGCGCGCGGCAACTCCCGTTTTCACGCCCGCTCCCGCCCCCGAATACCTGTACTTCACCCCTTCCTCCTACAGCGATTGCCGCAACGGTATCGCCAAGGGCTTGGCGGAGGGCCACGTGGTGGTGGTTCGCATGAAGAACCTGGAGAGCTCGGATATGTGCCGTCTTTTGGACTTCATGATGGGCGCAAAGGTCGCTTTGGATGCCGAGCACGTGATCCTGGATGGCATCATCATTCTCGTTCCCAACGGCGTGGACTTTGATAAGGACGAGCTGGAGGATTACGATGAGGATGAGGATGACGAGGAAGACTACGACGACTACGATGATGAGTACGACGACGACGACGAGTATGAGTACGACGACGACGACGAGTATGAGGACGACGACGAGTATGACGACGATGAGTACGACGACGGCGAGTATGATGACGATGATGAGTCTGATGACGCGTCCGAGGACGATGACGAGGAGCTTGAGGAGATCGGCGAGGATGTCGAGTGAGCTTTCCCTTCGTTTTCCCCTTATACCGTGCCATGAGATCGTGATCTGCGGGGAAGGAGAGTGCTGATGGCTGCCGGATTGTATTTGATCATACGGTTCATCGTGATTTTTCTGGACGTTGTGTCCCTGGCCATGCTGGGGCGAGCCATTCTGAGCTGGTTCCCCACCGACGGCCCCACCCGTATCGGTAGCTTTCTATACGTAATTACCGAGCCCTTCATCATTCCCATTCGCGCTCTGTGCGCCCGCTTTGGATGGTTTCGTGGGCTTCCCCTGGATATGCCTTTCCTGATCACCATGGTGTGCATCTCCTTTGTAAGCTTCATTCTGCAAGCCCTATGAGTTATGCTTCTATCCGTGATGAGGATATCCGCCTGCTCCTGTCCCGCCTGGACGATCTGTGTGACCGCGGGGCAAGAGGGGAGGCGGCGGTCAGCTCGTATCTGACCCCCCGTGAGGCCAAGTACGCCCGCCTCCACCTGTCCTCCCGCTTGAGCGCGGGGACGGCGGTGCTGTGGGGCGGCTACCCCGAGGCCGAGCGGGTACGGGCAGTGATCCTGCCCGACTATACCGAGGGGCTGGTGGATCCCACGGCCCTTTCCTCCGATCCTGTGACGGTCTTGGCCGACGGAGGTCTGGAGGATCTGGCGGAGACCATCCGCTGTGCGGTCTGTCCCATGCTCGTGAAGGGCTCGGGCTTCCGCGAGCTTTCCCACCGCGACTATCTCGGCTCGGTTCTGGGGCTGGGTTTGGAGCGGGACGCCATCGGGGATATTCTCATTCCCGATGCCCATTCGGCCATTCTTCTGACCGACTCCCGTGTGGGGGATTTCCTCACCACCCAAATGGAGAAGGTGGCCACCGATACCGTAAAGGTCAGCCGACTGCCCGAGGGGACAAGCCTTGCGGGGACAAGACGGCTGCAGCCCGTAAACGATACCGTCGCCTCCGAGCGGCTGGACTGCGTGGTGGCGGCTCTGTGCAATCTCTCCCGCGAAAAGGCTCAGATGGCCGTGAAGGCGGGGATCGTGGAGCTGGACTACGAGGCGGTGGAGGACTGCTCCGCTACCGTGGATGCGCCCGCAACCATATCCGTGCGGGGGTACGGCAAATTCGCCGTTCACGCCTTCGACGGGACGACAAGGAAGGGGCGCGTGCGGCTGGTGGCGGGGAAGTACGTGTAAAAAATGCAAAATGCAAAATGAGGAGCGGTTATGGAGCAAGGATTCTATTGCGTAGGGCAATATGCGCTTTTACCCGAAGGATTTTCGGATTTCTCCGAGTTTCGGGATTGGCTTATGACCGATGCTCAGCATTTTCCCCTTGTGGTGGAGGCGGTCTGCCTGCATGAGAACAACAACGACCCCTCCTGGCCGCAGGAGAAGGGCCTGTGTCTGGCTCCCTACTTTCTGACGGGCTATTCCGACGAGCCCGTGCCCTTCACCATCCCCGCGCCCGACGCGGTCTACCCCGCCGAGGTGGAGCGGATGGATCAGAAGACCTACAACAACCGCCTGCGGGAGATCATCAACGAGAAGTGCCCCGGGTGTACCAAGTTCAAGCCTTTGTCCAAGCGGGATATCAGTCTGAACGGGCATTTTACCGAGATGACGCTGGACGGATACTGCGTGTACCGTTGCGAGGTCAAGCCCTCCCCCCGCCGATTCAAAGACCTGATGCGCAGCAGTCTGAGTCTGTGGAATCACGACTACGATTACAGTCTGGATTGGCTTCTCAAAAGAGACGGCGAGCGCTTCCAGGAGAACTGGAAGGACTGGATGTACGCCAAATACAGCGAGGTGCGTATCAGCCATATCGAGGGTGAGCAGGGAATCATTGTGCAGATGGAAATGCACTACAAGCCCGATTTCTTCCTCCGTTTGGTGACCAATTCCGTTGCCCGCAACATGAAATACTGTCTTTCCCATAGGTTTTCGGTGGTGGATGCCAACGAAGCCCCATGGCGGGAGGAGGATATTCTCCCGTGGCTGACTGCGGAAAAGGCGGAGGCCTTCAAAAAGGGCTGTAAGAAGTACGGCATGGCCATCGGTCTTCTGCGCTATGACGCCGAGGGGGAGGCCGCGATCATGGAGGCTCTGAAGGAGCGCTCTCTGGAGCAAACTCTGTTCCCTTTGTGCAAGGCCGAGGGCGGCGGTCAGTACGCTCTGATCGCGGATATCGACGCGGTTCTGCTGGATCTGCGCTACCACGCCCCGCTTCTGTCCCATTACCACACGAAGCTGCGGGTCTATGACCTGTTCGGTGCCCGTGAGGTTACGGTGTCCCGCCTAATGGAGCAGGAGAATATTTGACTTACCGAAATTGTCAGCAAGGAGACCGCCCATGAACCCTTACGATAAGTACACCTCGGACAACGAGATCCCAAGGCTGACGGATGAAGTTATCCGGAAAAGGATCAACGAAAACCTTCGGCTCAGCTTGACGACGATGATCATGATGCTGGTTTGCGCACTGCTTGCCGTATGGGTTCTGACGGGTCTGGGCTTCTATTTGAAGAACCATACGCTTGCCGGGAATTACCCTGTGATCGTTTGGTCGGCTCTCGGCATGATCTGGCTTGTGGCGGCGGGCTTCATCGTCTACCATGCCCGGGACTACTTGAAGGATCGCGTCGCCTATGGCGGGAATTATCACGTTGTGAAAAGGGAACTGCACACCATCTCCCGTGACGAGTACCAAGGTATGAGGTGGCATTACAGAAACGGCCGTCTGTATCGCCGTCCCGAGTTTCGTGATGCTCTGTACTTTGACGGTATGGAGAAATTCATTGTGGGAAGGAAGACCGTGGAACGCGCCACCGAGGGGGATGAATACCTCATCGTGGTCTTCGATCGGGCACCCAACGTCCCCAAATTTATTTTCCGCACCGATGCCTATCGGTGGCCCTAACCGCTGAACCATGAAATTTGAAAATAACGGCGTACTCCGCCGATATTGATAAAACAGTAAATATATACATAACATAAGGAGCTTTGAAAAACCAATGTCCAAGGATTACAACAGCAGTCTGAATCTGCCCCAGACCTCCTTCCCCATGAAGGCAGGCCTGCCCCAGCGCGAGCCCGATACCCTGAAGTATTGGGAGAGCATCGACCTCTATAACGCCATGCTGGAGAAGAATAAGGATAAGAAGCCTTTCGTTCTGCACGACGGCCCTCCCTTCTCCAACGGCTTCATCCACATGGGTCACGCCCTGAATAAGACCCTGAAGGACTTCATCGTCCGCTCTCAGGCTATGATGGGTCACTACACCCCCTACGTCCCCGGCTGGGACAACCACGGTCTGCCCATTGAGCGCGCCATCGAGAACTCCAAGAAGAAGCTGAACAAGGAGATGACCGTCCCCGAGTTCCGCAAGGCCTGCGAGGACTTCGCCGAGGACTTCATCCAGAAGCAGATGGCAGGCTTCAAGCGTCTGGGCATTGTGGGCGATTGGGAGCATCCCTATCGCACCATGGATCGCCACTTCGAGGGTCAGGAGGTCAAGATCTTCGGTGCGATGTTTGACAAGGGCTACATCTACAAGGGTCTGAAGCCCGTGACCTGGTGCCCCTTCTGCGCCACCGCCGTGGCCGAGGCCGATATCGAGTACAAGGACGTTCGCTGTACCTCCGTTTACGTCAAGGTCCCCATGCACGACGATTTGGGCAAGCTGGAGGGCTTTGACAAGTCCAAGATGTTCTTCGTCATCTGGACCACCACCATCTGGACTCTGCCCGGCAACATGGGCATCTGCCTGCATCCCAGAGACAGCTACGTGCTGGTCAAGGCCGAGAACGGCGAGACCTACATCATGGCCGAGGCCCTCATGGAGAAGACCATGAAGATGGGCGGCTTTGAGAGCTATGAGGTTCTGGCCACCTATCCCGGTGAGTTCTTCGAGCGTATGCTGGCCAAGCACCCCTTCCTCGACAAGACCTCCCTTCTGGTCAACGCCGAGTATGTCACCATGGATTCCGGTACGGGCTGTGTCCACACCGCTCCCGGCTTCGGTGCGGACGACTACCAGACGGGTATGCGCTACGGCCTGGATCTCATCGTGCCCGTGGACGACTACGGTCGCCACACCGAGTACGCAGGGAAGTACGCCGGCATGAAGACCGAGGATTCCAACCCCGTCATCAAGGCCGACATGGCCGAGAGCGG
>JAZOOM010000449.1:0-3309 GCA_045655025.1 Eubacteriales bacterium
CGCGAGCCCATCCTTGCGCAATAAATCTTTGACAAGAGAACCATGCGGTTCTCTTGTGTTATGCGGTATTAACGTCCGTTTCCAGACGGTATCCCCCACACAAGGGCAGGTTGCTCACGCGTTACTCACCCGTCCGCCACTAGGTATTGCTACCTCGTTCGACTTGAATGTGTTATGCACGCCGCCAGCGTTCATCCTGAGCCAGGATCAAACTCTCGAGCAAATTGTATTAAAACCGTTTCCGGTTAGAATCTTGTTTGTCGAGCTTGTTTGGCTCTTTTTACTTTTTTGAGTATGTGCATGAATCCGTGATAGATTCAAGATTCTTTTTTCAAAGAAATTTCGAGATTCTCAATCACAAGCTTTGCTTGTACTTTAATCTCCTGTTGTTCAATTGTCAATGATCCGCGCGAAGCTCGCGCTTCGCTATTTCGTCTGCCGTGTTTTGCACAGCCTGACTATTATATCACATCCGTTTCGTTTTGTCAAGGGGTTTTTCAAAAGTTTTTTTAAGTTTTTTTCAAAAACTTTTTTCAACCACTTTCCAGCCGGAGCGGAAGTGCCCGAGTATTATATCACATTCTCTTGCGTTTGTCAAGAGGTTTTTCAAAAGTTTTTTTAACTTTTTTCGTGATTCTTTTTCGAGGTTGTCCGTGAGGTGTGCACCTCGTTGACAGCTTGCATATTATAGCACTTTCATTTCCATTTGTCAAGCGGTTTTTGCAAAGTTTTTTCGGTTTGGGGCCGTCGTTAGTTTGTCATAAAAATGTCGTCATTGTTTTGTGCATATTATCCAACGCGTGTCAGTTCTTATCCCATATTTGAGAATGCTCAGGGTCGGTAATACTCATTTTCCATGCCTTGACCCCCTCCAGACGCACGTCGGCGTTCTGCGCGATCACGCCCACACGCCCTGTGAGGGGACGGTCAACCACGAAGGTCTGGACGAATTGATCGTCAATATATAATTGAAGAACGTTCAATCGCCACAGGAAACGGAAAGTGTGAGCCTCCTCCGCCGAGATGCCGCGGACACTGGCCGAGCCCTCTCCGTTCTCGTCGATGACGGTCAGAGCGCATCCCGTATCGTTCCACTTCATCTCCATGACGTTGGAACGCCGCTTGTAAGAATGGCCGATATCCAACGTAATCGCGCGCCCCTCGCAATCACCGTCCTCTACCCAGAAGCCCACGCGGGCAGGCCGCCAGCAGTGTGTCTTTCTTTCTTCCTTTATATAGGCAGGGGCAGAGATACAGATCATGGTTCCCTCCAGCACCAGTCCTTCGGCGGGATCCAGCTTTGGCAAAGCAGCCATAGCGGTCACGTCGCTGATGGTAGGCCCAACAGGGGCCTTGGGACGGATGCGCAGAGTCGTCTCATCCGCGGCAAAGGCCGCAGGTGTCCATACCCCCGCTTCCCCCTCGTTCAATGTGTCGGGAGCGGCATTCACCGAGCAAAGCTCCCAGTCCACAGGCAGAGCTCCCCCCTTCAATGCCTCGTTCCCTTCCCACCACCACAAACGGAGGTGAGCGTTTTCGTCCACCTTGGCTCGGCGCAGAGGGATCAGCCATACGTCGTCCCGTCCGCCCGCCATAACGGCGTTGCTCACAAGCACGTCATCCCCCACGCGACAGAAGGCGGCCAAATTCTCAATAAACACCCGATTGAAGCGGTCAAAGCCGCAGAGACGGAAGGCCTCCGCGTCGGGGCGGTAGGGGCCCGTCACCTTGTCGGCCACGAAAGTGTACAGATTGTACCCGTAATTCCCGGCGTATCCCACAAAGCCGCCGATATAGTAGTACTTGTCCCCGATCTTCTCCAAACCGCCGCCCTCCAGGCAGTTGATGGGCGGAATCTCCCCCCACTCAATTTCGGGAGGAGGCAGAGGTGTCCAGTGAATGCCGTCGGGGCTGGATTGCAAACCGAAGCAGCCGCTCTCCCCCGCCTTTGGGGTAGCCACAATAGCCCCGTAGTATGTCTGGTCTTCCTCATTATATAGAGCATACATATGATCCCACCGCCCGCTCTCACAGTACCAACTGCCGTCGGGGTGATTGGCCGCCACCACCTCCCAGTTCACGAGATCCTTCGACACGGCGTAGCGCATGGTGTCGTTGTCCGTAAACGGGTTGTCCTCTGTGTGCGTGGAGCCGAAATTGACGCAGTACCGCCCGTCGGCGGTAGAGTTGATGAACATCTTGAACAGACCGCCCTCGCAGGCCAGCACCCGCCCCACGCCACGGAAGTGAACGCCGTCGTCGGACTCGGCCAGCCACATACCCGTACCGCCGTCGCGTTCATCCTTATAGTGCATGGAGAGCATATAGAATTTATTGTTTTTGGGCTCAAACCACAGGGTGGGATCCCACATAGCGCCTTTTTCGGGACGGTAGAGCATATGAGGACTCCTTTCAAGCTTGGAATTTCATCGCAAAGATACAAGATATGAAAAGCCTTACGGCAACTCCGTTCTATATCTTGTATCTGTCAAGGTTCTTCCCTTCTTTTTACCATACTTTTCCCCATTTGTCAACCCCTTCCGTACATTCCGCCAAAAATTCTTCAAAAATCGTCCAAATCCCCTTTACAAATCCACAAAAATGTGCTATACTGTATGCGGTCAAGATCACGGAACGGCAGATGCGTTGGGTGAAGTTGTCAAGAATCGAATACCTTCCCACCGCGCACCTTCATGCCGTCCGCCCATCTTGAGGCGGGCTATTTTTTTGCCTACACTCCAACAGTTCCCGAAGCGGGTCGCCGCTAATTATATAATAATGGAGGACAACACAAGCATGAAACTCATCTACGGCATCAAGGACAGACCAAAGTTCGGTCAGGTCATCATCTTCGCCATTCAGCAGCTCCTGGCCATCATGGCCGCCACTCTGGTGGTTCCCGTCATCATCAACACCAGCGGCTCCATGCCCGAGGGTGCTCCCCTCATGAGCTCTGCCGCCGCCCTCTTCGGTGCCGGTATCGGTACTCTGGTCTACCAGCTCTTCACCCGCTTCAAGAGCCCCGTGTTCCTGGGCTCCTCCTTCGCCTTCATCGGTCCCCTGTGCGCTGCCTTTGCCGGTGCCGCATCTGTTCAGGCCGGTTACCTCGGTCTCATCATCGGCGCGGTCATGGCCGGTCTTGTCTACGTGATCATCGCCCTCATCGTCAAGCTCGCCGGCGTTAAGTGGTTCGCCAAGCTCATGCCCGCCGTGGTCATTGGCCCCACCGTCGCCATCATCGGTCTGTCTCTGGCCGGCAACGCCATCGGCGACCTCCAGAAGGCTCCCGCAGGCGGCTCGGTCTACGTC
>JAZOOM010000450.1:0-10462 GCA_045655025.1 Eubacteriales bacterium
TGAGCTTTTTGCTTTTTAGCGAGATACCCCTTCGGGGTGCGATATGCCTTGCGGCACGATATACCGCTCGGGGTGAAACCCTCGCGGTACGATATGCGCCCTTACGGGCGCGTGAATCTCACCGACAAACCCAAATTTGAATTTATAATCTACTATCCGAAAAGGAGAAACGCCCATGTCCATTCTCATTACCGGTGGTACCGGTTTCATCGGCTCTCATACCGTCGTCGAGCTCATCGAGGCGGGGGAGACCCCCATCATCGTGGATAATCTCTGCAACAGCAAGGAGATCGTTCTGGATCGCATTCAGACCGTCACGGGCATCCGTCCCAAGTTCTACAAGGCGGATCTCTGCGACGCGGAGGCCTTGGATCGGGTCTTTGCCGAGAATCCCGACATTGAAAGCGTCATTCATTTCGCGGGCTTGAAGGCTGTGGGTGAGTCTGTGGCCATCCCCGCTACCTACTATTTCAACAATCTTGTCTCCACCCTGAACCTTTGCGAGGCCATGAAGAAGTACGGCGTGAAGATCATCGTCTTCTCCTCCTCGGCCACCGTCTACGGCGATCCCGCCGAAATCCCGATTAAGGAGACTACCCCTCTGGGCATCACCACCAATCCCTACGGCGAGACCAAGAAGATGATCGAGCGTATCCTTGCCGACATCCACAAGGCCAACCCCGACTGGTCGGTGAGCATCCTGCGCTACTTCAACCCCGTGGGCGCCCACAAGTCGGGTCTCATGGGCGAGGATCCCAAGGGCATTCCCAATAACCTGTTCCCCTACGTCACCCAGGTGGCTACGGGCCGCCGCCCCTTCCTCAGCGTCTTCGGCAGTGACTACGATACCCACGACGGCACGGGTGTCCGGGACTACATCCACGTGGTGGATCTGGGCAAGGCGCACCTCTGCGCCCTCCGCCGCGCCCGCACCGTGACCGAGGTGGAGCATTTCAACATCGGTACCGGCCACGGCTATTCCGTGCTGGATATTGTCAAGTCCTTTGAGGCCGCTACGGGCAAGGCCGTCCCCTACAAGCTGGTGGATCGCCGTCCCGGTGATATCGCCACTTGCTACGCCGACGCGGCCAAGGCCAAGGAGCTTCTGGGCTGGGAAGCGGAGTACGACATGGTGGCTATGTGCCGCGATGCCGACAACTGGCAGACCAAGAACCCCAACGGATACGACGCGTAAGAGATACAAAGATACGAGATACAAAGATACAAGATATACCGAGCCTATCCGCGTCCCCCTATCTTGTATCTCGTATCTCGTATCTTGTATCTTGTATCTTGTATCTTGTATCTGAACTGTTTTCCCCCCCATTGAAATTACAAAACCAGTGAGGTACATACCATGAACATCTTTTCCCGCCCTTGGGGCACCGTTTCGAGCGGCGAGACCGCAACCCTGTACACCCTTGTGAATCAAAAGGGAATGACCGTGGAGATCACCGACTTCGGCGGTACCATTGTCAGCATCAAGACCCCCGACCGTAACGGCAAGATCACCGACGTCTGCCTCGGTTACGACTCTTTGGCCGACTATGAGAGTGCCGACGGCTACCTCGGTGCGCTGGTGGGTCGCGTGGCCAACCGCATCGCGGGCGCCTCCTTCGAGCTGGACGGCGAGACCTACACCCTCTACGCCAACGACGGAGACAACTGCCTCCACGGCGGTAAGAAGAGCTTTTCCTACGTGATCTGGAACGCCGAGACCGCCGTTACCCCCGATGCCGCTATCTTCACCCTCACCTACTTCTCCCCCGACGGTGAGGAGGGTTTCCCCGGCAACCTGAATGTCAAGGTCACCTACACGCTGGACAACGAGAACGCCCTCTCCATCCGCTACGAGGCCACCACCGATAAGGCCACCCCCATCAACCTCACCAACCACGCCTACTTCAATCTGGCGGGCAACGCCTCGGGCACTGTCTTCGGTCAGACCCTGTGGCTGGATGCCGAGTCCTACGTGGCGGGAGACAAGGCGCTGATCCCCGTGGCGGTCAAGCCCGCGGACGGCACTCCCTTCGATTTCCGCGTGGCCAAGCCCATCGGCCGCGACTTCTTCGCCGACTGCGCCGACCTCCGCATCGCGGGGGGCTATGACCACTGCTTCAACTTCACGGGCTGGAAGACCTGCGCCTCGGGCGGTGAGATCGTACTGCGCGGTATCGCCCTTGACCCCGTTTCGGGCCGTAAGATGGAGATGTACACCAACCAGCCCTGTGTGCAGTTCTACTCCGCCAACTTCCTGAAGAACCCCTGCTTCCCCTTGCGCGGCGGTAAGCCCCAGCAGACTCAGACCGCCTTCTGTCTGGAGACCCAGACCATGCCCGACAGCATCCATCATCAGGGCGACGAGGGCTTCACCAACGGCGTTCTCCGCGCAGGCGAGACCTATGACTATACCACGGTCTACAAGTTCTCCGCCGAGTAAGGAGGTCTCATGAGTAAAGAAAAACGCCCTCCCGAGGAAGGGTGTGACAAGGACTCCAAGGGGTATATCGAAATCGACATCTCGGGGCTCAAGGATAAGCTGAACGACGGCTGTGAACGGTTGGTTTTCGGCAGCAAAAGCCGCAAATTCGACGGCAGTTCTCAACGCAATAAGGGAGAAGGTCGATTGGGACTGGATCCCATCTACGGTAAGGTGGGCATGATCGGCTACTCGTGTACCGCTGTTGGCTTTATGCTGTGCCTCCTTTTCCGCGCGTATATCGGCCTCACCCTGCTCATGGCCTTTATGCTGCTGCTTTGCATGACCCTCACGGTCATCGGTATGTACGAGATCCGCTTCGACAAGGACGGCTTTTCTACCCGATTCGGAAAAAAGGTCATCCACGCGTACAAGTGGTCGGATGTGACCGACGCGCAGGATGGTCGCAAGGTCTGGGTCAATGGCAAGCGCCTTTTCACAGACCACTCCTTCGATGAATTTCCCGAGTTCTACAAGATGGCCCGTGCCGCCTGTAAGGGAACGAGCAAGCCTACTCCTCCCTCTGAAAAAAAGCGCAAAAGCCGTCAGAAGCCTCCCACAAAACCTCAATAAAACAGTACGACCGCCCTCCCCACGTAGGGGAGAGCGGTCGTTTTTGTGTATGTGAGGAAATTTACTCCTCCCGCTTCCGTATCAGAACCATACCCACCAGCACCACAGGCATAAGCGCGGCGGCGCCGAACACGGCAGAACCGCACCCCTTCTCAGGGGCATCGGTCTCAGTGGCATCGGGGGTCTCGGCGGGAGTGTCCGTAGAGGGCGCGGCAGGCTCCGAGGGCGCCTCGGTGGGAGCCTCGGTTTGGTTGGGATCGGGGTATGTGATCTGGGAAACACCGGGGATGTAGTTCTGGAAGACGTAGTTCATGCGACCCAGAGGAGCGGCGTCGCCGTCGCAGTAGAAGTCCTCCATCTCGTCGTAGACGGTGCGGCTGTCGGCCCACTTGAACTCGGCGTTGATCTCCAGATAGCCCTCAATGCCCAGCAGGGACAGAGGCACCGCAATCATCATCTCGTTACCCTCCACGCGGTAGGAAACGTCACCGCATTCGGCAAAGACGAAGGAGCCGTCGGTGCCGTTGTACTTGGCCACGGTGGTGGTAAAGTCGTCCTTGGCCTTGTAGTTTACGATGAAATCATAGCCGTACCAGCCCGAAGCCTCACGGTCGGTGTTGAGGTAGAGCTGCATCCAGGAGGAATCGGCGTTGTATCGGGTGATCGCCTCGGCGGTCTTGACGTACACGTAGAGGTGTTGGGTGTCGGCGGTCATTTTGGCCTCCACCACGTCGTTCCGACCCGTAAAGTTGGTGTAGCGAGTGCCGCCGTAGCCATTTGCTTGGCGGTATGCCGCGTCTCCCGCGGGATCGGAGTAGGTCACGGGGACGTCTTTCCATTGGTGGAAGCTGCCTGTGATGTTGATGGCCTTTCGCATATCCTGCACCACGGCGGGGGCGGTGCCCTTGGCCTTTTGGATATTGGCCACCATTTGCATGTAATAGTTATCGAAGTAGTAGCCCCGGGTCATTTCGGCATCGCGGGAGAATTCCACGGAGGCGGTGTCCACGAATTGTCCCCAGTTGCCCGCCACCCATTCGTTCCAGCTCGTCACCAGAATGGTGGGCGCGTCGGTGGAGAGGGCGTGGTTCCATTGGGCTTGGAAGTTGAGACCCTGATTGGACAGGGAAGGATCCGCCACCCACGCGTCGTAGGCGGCCTTCAGCACGCCGTCGAAGGCGGGATCGGTGGAGGGGATATTGTTGGGATTGACGAAGGAGCGGCCGCGGTTGGTGTAGTTGCCCTTCAGGGAGGAATCCGAGAAGCAGACCGTGCCGCTGTGCTGGGCGATGGAGACGTTCACGGCCAGAGGCGCGCCCGCGGCGGTGGTGTAGACACGCTGAGGCCACTCGAAATCGATCCAGGGCCAAGCGTTCACACGGGGCTCCTCGTTGGGCCACTGGGTACGCATGATGGTGAAGTAGCGCGCCATGGGGATCTCGTCCGTAGGCGCGATGATGACGGGCTTACCGTTCAGCTTGTACCACGTGTCCTCGTAGTGCTTGTCCTGATAGATGTCCTGATAGATGGCGTACACCACGTCCTCCGCGCCGCTGTTCGTGTAGAAGGCGATCTGAGGTGCGTCGTAGCCCTGCTCGTTGAGCTCGTGGAGTACCTTCATGAGCTTGAGGGCGCGATCCGTGAAGGCTAAGCCGTTGGTGGTGTCGAAGAACAGGAAGTCCACCCCCGCGTTGGTCAGCAGCTCGGCGTGCTTGCGGAGCACCCATTCGTCGGTGATGTAGTAGTAGCCGTACAGGGGCTCGGCGAACCAGTGCGTGACACCCAGACTGCCGTACTTGCCGTTATTCAGATTGGCGGCACCCTCCATACCCAGCTCGTCGAGGATCTTCTGAAGATCGAAGATGCCTTGATCGTTGTCGGCCTCGTGCCACAGGAAATAGAATAGACCGATCTGACGCTTTTCGGGATCGTATGCCCCCACCTCGGAGGAATCGTAGAGGGAACGTCCCAGATCGTCCATGCCGGCGTAGCCGCCGAAGAGGTAATTCTTCTGATTGGGAACGGTATAGCTCACGGTCTCACCGTTGACCCGGTAGCTGACGGTCACGGTACTGCCGTCGGCGGAGGGGGTGTAGGTCAAGGTGCCCTCGTGATTATCGTGGGGGGACGTTTCGACCTCCGTGTAGTCGGGGGAGGGCCAATCGTAGGGAGCCTCGGTTTCGGGGAGGGACTCGGTCTCGGTTTCGGCGGGGGAGAGGAGTGCCTTGTAGGCGTCGAAATCAAAGGACTCGGCCTCCCCACGGGTGGTAAAGAAGGCGATGAACTTGAAATCAATGGTCTCGCCCACCTCTACGTTGGATTCCAGAGGATCGAAGCGGAAGCCCTGGAAGGTCACGTCGGGGGATGCGCTCTTCCAGGCGGTGTTCTCGATCAACAGCGTTTCCCACTTGCCCGAGGCCTCCCAGCTCCATTGCACGTGGGTACCGGGTGTGCCCATGGTGGGATTGTCGGAGCGGGCGGCGAAGAACTCGCCCTTGCGCTTGGCGGTGGTGCGGTATACGATGAGGGTATAGCCCATATCGCAGGGCTTGACCCCGTCGGGAAGGGTCAGCGTGCACTGGGGATCGTTCCAGTTGGCCTCCAGCGTGGTGAATTCCCCCTCCGTGGTGCGGGTGTGGAAGCTGATGGTGGAGAAGGTGTTCTTCACCTCGGTTTTGGTGAAGTCGTAGAAGGCCACGGGGGTGGAGGTGGTCTTTTCACTCAGTAGGTCAAAGCGAAGACCCGTTCCACCGCGGGGGGAGTCTATCGTGACCGTATCGGAGGCGGTCTTGCCGGGGAGGGTGGTCAACACGGCGCCCAACAGAATCGACGCCATCATCAGCGTGAGTGTGAGGATCGTGATCTTTTTCATATCGGTTACCTGTGCGCAAAAAGCGGCCTTTCCGTGGCATTTCCTCCATTATACACGATTTGGCCTTTTTTTGCAAGGTCATTTGGAAGATTCTCCGTTTTTTACAAAAAAGGCCCTTTCCCCGAAGGGAAAGGGCGGTGGGAATCAGTCCTTCTTTTTCAGAAGCGCGGTGCCGCACAGGGAAACCAGAGTCAGCAGGAGGGCAGAGCTCGTGAGAGCAGAGCCGCAGCCCTTTTTCTCGATCTTGGTCTCGGTCTCGGTTTCGGTCTCGGTGGGAGCCTCGGTAGAGGGCGCGTCGGTGGAGGGAGCCTCGGTGGGATCCTCGGGAGCCTCGGTAGGAGTCTCGGTGGGAGCCTCGGTCTCGGGCTCGGGCTCGGGGTAGGTGATCTGGGATACACCGGGGATGTAGTTCTGGTAGACGTAGTTCAGTCTGCCCAGAGGAGCCACGTCGCCGTCGCAGTAGAAGTCCTCCATCTCGTCGTAGACGGTCTCGCTGTCGGCGATCTTGAACTCTACGTTGATCTCCTTGTAGCCCTCAATGCCCAGCATCTCCAGAGGCACGGCGATCATCATCTCGTTGTCCTTGGCGCGGTAGGAGATATCTCCCACGGGGGCAAAGCCGTAAGCGCCGCCCTCACCGTTGTACTTGGCCAGCGTGGTGGTGAACTCGTTCTTGGCCTGATAGTTGACGATGAAGTCGTAGCCGTACCAGCCCGACTCGCCCTTCTCGGCGTCGCGGCGATCCACGTTCAGGTAGATCTGCATCCAAGAGGACTTGGTGTCGTACATGGTGATGTCGTACTCGGTCTGGATGTAGAAGTACAGGTTCTTGGTGTCGGAGGTCACCTTGGCGGAGACGATATCGTTGCGGGCGGAGGTGTTCTTGTAGGGAGTTCTGCCGAAACCGAGGGCATCGCGGTCGGCGGTGTCGCCCTTGGCGTCGGTGTAGGTCACGGTCACGTCGTTCCACTGGTCGAACTCACCCGTGACGTTGATGGGCTTGCGGCTGTCCTGCACGATGACGGGAGCGGTACCCTTGGCGCGCTGGACGTTGTAGATGAGCTGCATGTAGTAGTTATCGAAGTAGCCGCCACGCATCATCTCGGTGTCGCGGGAGAACTCGGCGGAGGCGGTGTCCACGAAGTAGATCCAGCCGGGGTTTTTCTTGTCGTTGTCGGTGGGCTGACGCTGTGCCACCCACTCGTTCCAGCCCGTGACCAGGATCAGGGGCGCGTCGGTGGAAAGGGCATGATCCCACTGTGCCTGGAAGTTCAGACCGTAGTTGGTCAGGGACTGATCGGCCTTCCATGCCTCGTAGGCGGTCTTCAGAGTGCGGTCGAACTTGGAATTGGAGGAAGCGATGCCGTCGGGGTTGACGTAGGAGCGGCCGCGGTTGGTGTACTTGTTGTACAGGGAGGAGTGAGAGAAGCAGACGGAGCCGCTGTGCTGGGCGACGGAAACGTTGATGGCGTAGGGATTGCCGTTCTCGTCCTTGAAGACGCGCTGTGGCCACTCAAAGTCCATCCAAGGCCAGCCGTTCTCCTTGTATTGAGGATCGTTGGGCCACTGATTCTGCTGGATGGTGAAGAAATCGTTGATGTTGGCATCGTAGGGAGCTACGATAACGGGCTTACCGTCCATGAGATACCACGTGTCGGGGTACTTGTTGTTCTTGTAAATGGCATCGTAAAGGGTGCGCACCATCTGGTGAGCATTGGTGTTGGTGTAGAACACCACCTGAGGCGCGTCGAAGCCTTGCTCGTTCAGCTCGTGGAGGATGCTCATGAGCTGGAGGGCGTTGTGGGTGTAGGGAACGGCGTTGGTCACGTCGAAGAACAGGAAGTCGATGTTGGCCATGGTGAGCAGTTCGGCGTGCTTGCGCATGACCCATGCGTCGTTGGCGTAGTAGTAGCCGTAGAGAGGCTCGGCAAACCAGTGCATGGCACCGGCGGGGCCGTACTTGCCGCAGTCCACGTTGTCGGCCTTGTCGATACCGTTTTGGTCAATGATCTTCTGGAGATCGAACACGCCGTGATCGCCATGCTCGCCGTGCCACATGAAGTAGAACAGGCCGATCTGACGCTTGGCGGGATCGTAGGAGCCCACCTCGGCGGAATCATACAGGGGACGGTTCAGATCATCCGTACCCGCGTAGCCGCCGTAGAGGTAGTTATTGTTGTTGGGAACGGTGTAGGAGATGGTCTCGCCGTTGACCTCGTAGGATATGGTCACGGTCTTGCCGTCCTCGGAGGGGGTGTACTTCAGGGTGCCGGCGTTGGTATCGTCGGTGACCACCTTCTGCTCGGTGAACTCGGGATTGGGCCAATCCACTTCCTTGGCGGCCTCCTCCTCCAGACGCTTCTGCTCCTCCTCGTAGGCGAGCTTGGCCTTGTACTCATCGAAATCAAAGCCCTTGGCATCGGCCTCGGTGGCGAAGAAGGCGTAGTACTGAATGTCGATGGTCTCGCCCGCTCTGACGTTGGCCTGAAGGGGGTCAATGCGGAAAATGTTGAAGGTGGCGCCTTCCTTGGCGTTCTGCCAAGGTCTTATGGAGATGACGATGGTCTCCCATTCACCGCTGGCCTTCCACTGCCATGCATGGTTATTGGCGACGATGTTATCGTTGTCGGAGCGGGTGCAGAACAACTCGCCGTTGCGCTTGGCGGTGGTGCGGTAGCGAATGGTCACGTACTGCGCCTCCAGCACTGTACAGGTAGGGCCGCTGATCCACGTGTAGGGATCGTCACCCAAGGCCTTGAAGGTGGTAAAGCCGTCGCCCAAGGAGACCTCCAAATTGGAGGTGTTGGCGAAGGAGGTGTACAGCGTATCGTCGGTGAAATCGTACAGATACGAGGGGGTGGTGGTGTTGAATGTCTTGTCTTCTGCGCTGATGACCAACGGGATGATGGCGGCGAGAGCCGAGCCCATCATGAGGAAGGCCAGAAGCAGGGCAAGAGCCGTCACGAGCTTTCTTTTCATGGGTGCGTTTCCTTTCTTGCGCGCGGGAGGGTTTCCCCGTCCGCGCTTTTTGATATTACCGATATTATACCAAAAGGTGCTCGATATTGCAAGGCTTTTTTGTTCATCTTTTCATATTGTTTACACTTTTCGTTGACAGGGAGGGGTAGATGTGGTATAATGGGGTACAAACAACCCAAGGAGGTTTACCATGACGGATCAGCGTTTGCTCGACGTCCTCCACCGCCGTGAGGACAACTATCTCCTCCCCTTCTACTGGCAGCACGGTACCCACCGTGACCGCATCCCCGCCCAAGTTCAACGTATCTACGACAGCGGATGCCGCGCCCTCTGCGTGGAGTCCCGTCCCCATAAGGACTTCGGAGGTCCCGATTGGTGGGCGGATATGGATATCATCCTCTCCGAGTGTGAAAAACGGGGAATGAAGGTGTGGATCCTGGACGATCAGCATTTCCCCACGGGCTACGCCAACGGCTTGATCGCCAAGAAGTACCCCCACCTCCGTCAGTGGGGCATCACCGAGCGCCACGTGGACGTGATTGGGCCTATGGAGGATGCCTCTTTCCTTATGATCCCCTCCACCGAGGCCGAGCCTCTGGTGGGTGTCCTCGCCTACCCTCGGACGGGCAACGACGAGGAGATCGCCCCCCACCCCATCGACCTGACGGCCAACGCCGCCGACGGCTACCTCCATTGGGATATTCCCGCAGGATGTTTTCGTGTCTTCTTCCTCTACCGCACCCAGCGGGGCGGCCGTGGGGATTACATGGACATGATCTCGGATGAGTCCAGCCACGCCCTCATCGAGGCGGTCTACGAGCCCCACTTTGAGCATTACGCCAAGTATTTCGGCAAGACCCTTGTGGGCTTCTTCTCGGACGAGCCCTGCTTCGGCAACCAGTATCTGGGCGCCCGCCGTGTGGATTTCGGCTTCTACGAGCATCGCGTGGGCAATGACGGTCTGTCCCTCCCCTATAACGAGGAGGTGCTGTCCCTCATGACCGCTGAGCTGGGGGAGGATGCCCGCCCCTATCTGGGCGAGCTGTGGTACTTCAGCGACCACGCCCCCAAGACCCGTCTGGCCTACATGAACGCCGTGACAAACCTGTGGAGACGTTGCTTCTCCTACCAAGTGGGGAACTGGTGCCGCGACCATGGGGTCATGTACATCGGCCACATCATTGAGGACATGAACTGCCACGCCCGTCTGACCCATAGCGGCGGCCATTACTTCCGCTCCCTGGAGGGGCAGGACATGAGCGGCATCGATATCGTGCTCCATCAGGTCATGCCGGGTATGGCGCACTATATGCACAACAGTACGGCCGGCGGCGGTATGGCGGATCCCGCCTTCTTCCACTACGTTCTGGGTCAGCTGGCTTCCTCCATGGCCCACCAGTACCCCCACATGGAGGGACGTGGCATGTGCGAGGAGTTCGGTGCTTTCGGCTGGGCCGAGGGTGCTCCCTTTATGAAGTGGCTCACCGACTTTCTGCTGCTCCGAGGCATCAACCATTTCGTCCCCCATGCCTTCTCCCCCGATTATCCCGACGCCGCTT
>JAZOOM010000451.1:0-4667 GCA_045655025.1 Eubacteriales bacterium
TTTGCCGATGCCGTTGTTGAAAAGCTTCAGGCACTCATTCGCGAGTCGTATCCGAACGCGGATATTCTCGTTCGTCCGACTCGCGTTCTGTGCAGCTATTATGCCGAAAAGGGCGGGTATCTGGTCGGCTTTGAGAGCTGATCGTTATAGGCCCTTCACCACATTCACAACTCGCTCCCAATCATTCTCTCCCGATTGCCAACCGAAGCTCACGCGCACCGCACCCGATTCGGGGGTCTTCAGAGCTTTGTGGCCCAACGCCGAGCAATGGAATCCCGGGCGTACGC
Organism: Eubacteriales bacterium; assembly: GCA_045655025.1. GTDB lineage: Bacteria > Bacillota > Clostridia > Oscillospirales > CAG-272 > CAMEON01. The sequence goes on from JAZOOM010000451.1 coordinate 288, forward strand.
ATATGCCTGCCTGATCGAGAAGACGCCCCACGTCCTCGGAAGCATAGCCCTCCACCGAAAACAGCACAACACCGCCCTCGTGTCCCGAGGCGTACGTCTGTACGTGAGGAAGATCATAGAGAGCCTCTTGCAGCCGTCTTCCCAGTCGGGTCTCTTTGTCTCGGATCTTGTCTAAGCCTACGGATTCCACGTACTCCATTCCGGCGCGCAAGCCGGCGATGGACGGTGTCTGAAGAGTGCCGGGTTCGTATCGTTCGGGAGTATCCGCGCCCATGTCGGGCAGAAGGGAATCCATCCCGTTGCCTCCCTCCATGAGCGTGTCGATGGTCACCCCCGCCCCGAGAATCAGCATCCCCGTGCCCTGCGGCCCCATGAGTCCCTTGTGCCCGGGCAGGCAGAGGGCATCGATGTGGTCCCGCTCTACATGCAAATCGTATACCCCACCCGATTGGGCGGCATCCACCACGAAACGAATGCCGCGCCGACGGCAGAAATCCCCGATGCGACGGATGGGCAGTACGGCCGAGCAAATATTGGAGGCATGAGCGCAGATGATCATACGGGTGTCAGGCTTTACCTCAGAGGCCAAAGCCGCCATGATCTTGTCCTCCCGCCCCGCGGTTCCCGTGGGAAAGGTGGGGAATATGCCAAAGCGAATGATCCCATCCTTGGCCATGCGATACAGAGGGCGGTACACCGAATTGTGCTCCATGTCAGAGCATAGCGCGTGACCGCCCCGTCCCATGATCCCCTTGATCGCTACATTCAGGGCATGGGTGGTATTGAGCGTAAAGATCACTCGATCGGGAGCAGCGCCGAACATACGCGCCGCCACCTCCCGACAAGCGTAAATTTCTTGCGCCGCTCCTAATGCCAACTCATGAGAGCTTCGCCCGGGATTTCCCCCTCGGTATCTCATACAGTCCGTCATGGCGGTGATCACGCATTTAGGCTTGGGATAGGACGTGGCGGCGTTATCCAGATAAACGAGTCTGCGGTTGGTCATGATGAGTCCTCCGTAGTAGATGATAAAAGCATATGAACAAGATGCTTACAAGGCGGCGGTCGACGATCGCCGCCTTTGTTTTTATGGGAGATTATCGAAAGCGGAACGTATGCCGCGCGGTTTACAAGGCAGGACTCACCGGCTCCATGCTTACTTACCCCTCGCCTCGTATCCTCACACCCGCGCGACTCAAAACTGCCTTGGCGTTTCCCATTTGGGTACACGGAAGATCCAATCCGTATGCGCAACCGTTGTGGGTGCGGGAGGAGCTGATCTTGACGATGCTCGCCCGAATGGCGGCCTCGGCCAAGACGGATTGAGCGGTCATGGCTTGTGTCATGGATCCGATCACCAACGTACATACACCGGAGTGGTTGTCGGCAGTGAGACTGGTTGCTTGGAAAGCATCATCTCGACCCCGTCGTCTGTTTGATTGCATGCTATCACCTCCTCACGATCATTCTATGCGGACGCGATCCTTTTCGTGTCGCGCCGCGTCGATTTTTCTGTCTGCGCTGACAAAATATATAATTTTGTTCTTGACAAACGCAGAAACCTTTTGTATAATAAATAAAAAAACCAATGTGAGGTGTCCTATGAAATCCATTCCGTTCCAACACGTCACCCTGACCGACGGTTTTTTCTTCGCGAAAGAGGAGTTAAACCGCAAGACAACGATTCACGCCGTCTATGACCGTTTCTCGGAGACGGGCCGTATCGGCGCGTTTTCCTTCGGCTTCCCCAAGGACGATCCCATTCAACCTCACTTCTTCTGGGACAGCGACGTTGCCAAGTGGATGGAGGGCGCGGCCTATATTCTGGCCAAGCATCCCGACCCCGATCTGGAAGCCAAGGTGGATGCCATTGTGGCTGAAATACAGAAAAACCAGTGTGAGGATGGCTACTTCAATATTTTCTTCACCGTCGTACAGCCCGAAAACCGCTGGGCCAATCGGGACTGGCATGAGCTGTACTGCGCGGGTCACTTGATGGAGGCGGCCGTTGCCTACGCGGAGGCTACGGGAAAGACGGCTTTCCTGTCCTGTATGGAGAAATACGCCGATTATATCTACCGCGTGTTTGTGGAAGAGAAATCCGCCGCCTTCCGAACCCCCGGTCACGAGGAGATCGAGTTGGCTCTGGTGAAACTTTACCGCCACACGGGCAAGAAAAAGTATTTGGATCTGGCCGCCTACTTCATCAATACGCGCGGAACCGAGGAGGACGTGGGGAGAGTCAACTACAACCAGTCCCACGTTCCCGTACGTGAGCAGGATTCAGCACAAGGACACGCTGTCCGCGCAACCTATCTCTACACGGGCATGGCCTATCTGGCCGCCGAGACGGGTGACGAGGAACTGATCTCTGCCTGCAAAAAGCTCTGGGCGGATATTGTGAATCAGAAAATGTACATTACGGGCGGTCTCGGCTCTACCTACATCGGAGAGGCCTTCACCACTCCCTTTGACCTTCCTCCGGATCAAGCCTACACCGAGACCTGCGCCGGCATCGGACTCTGCTTCTTTGCCGCGGCCATGCAGGCACTGGAGCCCAAGGGAGAGTACGCCGATGCCATCGAGCGCGCCTTGTATAACGGCGTTCTGTCGGGATTGTCTGTCAGCGGCGACCAGTTCTTCTATGAGAATCCTCTGGAGATCAATCTGTCCGAGCGATTCAACAGCGTGTGGGGAAGCCGTCGATTCCCGGCTCACCGCCGTGTCGCCTGCTTCGGCTGCTCCTGCTGTCCTCCCAACATCAACCGTCTCTTGCCTGTCCTGGGAGGCTACGTTTACGGTATGCGGGAGGATACACTCTACGTTCACCAGTTTGCCGCTTCTCGTTTGGACTATGAGGGGGTCACGGCTACCGTGGAGACGACTTACCCCAACGGCGGCTCCATCACCGTTACGGCCAACGGGGTGAAAAAACTGGCTATTCGAATCCCCGGCTGGTGTGATGATTTCACCCTGAGCCATCCCTATACGCTGGAGCAGGGGTATGCTGTGATCGAGAACGACGGCACGCCCGTGACTCTGACGCTGGATCTTGCCCCCCGCATGGTCTGGGCAGATCCCCGTGTCCTCCGTACCGCAGGGCAAATGGCTATCATGAAGGGGCCTGTGGTTTACTGCGCCGAGGGCGTTGATAACGGAGAAGGGAATCTTCACCGCTACCGCATCCCCAAAAACCCTGTTATTACCGAGATGCCCAACGCGGATTACGGTCTTCCTACCCTTGCGGTTGCTTGCAAGTCGATTCCCGCGGACGAGGCTCCTCTCTACCGCAACACGCCTCCCGCTCCGGTCGATGCCACTCTCACCCTCATTCCGTATAGTGTATTTGCTAACCGAAACGAAACGGATATGCGGGTGTGGTTCTACGGGGAATAACAGTACGACACATACATGTATCCACGGCTTGAGCCGCGGGTCATAGAAACACAAAATACGTCGCAAAGGGGCAGACTCAGGTCGGCCCTTTTGCTCTTTCTTTGCTTACCAATTTTTAAATCCTACTTGACGAAATTCGAAAAAAATGGTATAATAAACTATCTGTTTCTATGAATCGGAGGAAAATCAAACATGAACGCAATTACCCTACATTCCGCAGGCATGTACCTTGTGAACGGTGTCCCCGCCGATACCGCTTCCGTGTCTCCCGAGGAGGCTCGAAAGGGAACCATCGCCTATTCCATTCTCAATGCCCATAACGTATCGGGCAACATGGATAAGCTTCAAATCAAATTCGACGCGCTGGTGTCTCACGATATTACCTACGTCGGCATCATCCAGACCGCCCGTGCCAGCGGCCTGAAGGAATTCCCCATTCCTTACGCCATGACCAACTGCCACAACAGCCTTTGTGCTGTAGGCGGTACCATCAACGAGGATGACCACGTATTCGGCCTTTCCGCCGCCAAGAAGTACGGCGGTATCTACGTCCCCGCCAACCAGTCGGTCATCCACTCCTACGCCCGCGAAGAGTTGGCAGGTTGCGGCAAGATGATCCTGGGCTCTGACTCCCACACTCGCTACGGTGCGCTGGGTACCATGGGCGTGGGCGAGGGCGGCCCCGAACTGGTCAAGCAGCTCCTGAAGAACACCTACGACGTGAACCGCCCCGAGGTGGTCATGGTCTACCTCCACGGTACTCCCAAGCGGGGTATCGGCCCCCACGACGTGGCTCTGGCTCTCGTCGGCGCGACCTTCGGTGACGGCTTCGTCAAGAACAAGGTGCTGGAGTTCGTGGGCCCCGGTGTGGCGGGTCTTTCCATTGACTTCCGTAACGGCATCGACGTCATGACCACCGAGACCACCTGCCTGTCCTCCATCTGGGTCACGGATGAGGTCACCAAAAAGCACTTCGAGACCCAC
>JAZOOM010000452.1:0-2404 GCA_045655025.1 Eubacteriales bacterium
TCGTGCCGCAAGGCATATCGCACCCCGAAGGGGTATCTCGCTAAAAAGCTCAATCATTTTTACGGTGAACGAGATGCCTGCGGCGCGATATGTGCTTCGCACACGATATGCCTTGCGGCGTGAGATGCCCTTCGGGCGTGAGGGGCCTTCGGCCCGGTAAACAGCAATTTAACAAATCAAACAGTCAGTTTCTCCCCCTGAATCACCGCCACCATCTCCGCTACGTACGCCTCGCAGATCCCCTCGTCCGCCGCCTCCGCCATGACCCGCACCACGGGCTCGGTGCCGCTCTTACGGAGGAGCATACGGCCGTCACTTCCCAAACGGTCGTTGCACTCGGCCAGCTTTGCCTTGACGGCGGGGTGATTCAGCACCGCGTCCTTGTCGGGGACGCGGAGATTCTTGGTGATCTGGGGGTACATGGTGACGGGCTTTGCCAGCTTGGACAGGGGGAGCTTGCTCTCGGCAATGCGCTCCATGACCATGATGGCGGTGAGGAGACCGTCCCCCGTGGTGGCGTACTTGCGGAGGATGATATGCCCCGACTGCTCTCCGCCGATGACGTGGCCGTTCGCGGTCATATTCTCGTAGATAAAGCGGTCGCCCACGGTAGTCTGCACGTAGTCGATGCCCTCCGCCGCCAGCGCGCGGTAGAGTCCCATGTTGGACATAACGGTGGTGACAACGGTGTTATTGGCCAGCACCCCCTGCTCCTTCATGGCCTTGCCGAGGATATACAGGATGTGATCGCCGTTGACCTCGTTGCCCTTCTCGTCCACGGCGATACAGCGGTCGGCGTCCCCGTCGAAGGCGAAGCCCACGTCCAAGTGATTTTCCACCACCAGCTTCTTCAACCGCTCAATGTGGGTGGAGCCGCAGTCCACGTTGATGTTCAGGCCATCGGGGGTGTCCCCCGTGACCACCGTTTTGGCGCCCAGCGCCTCGAACACCGCCCGCCCGATCATCCACGCCGAGCCGTTGGCGCAGTCCAGCCCCACGCGGAAATCCTTGTAGGAATTGGCCGCCAGAGAGATCAGATGCCCCAAGTAGCGGTTGCGCCCCGCGGCGTAGTCGATGATGCGGCCGATCTCTTCGCCTGTGGCAAAGGGAAGCTCCTCCCCGCTGTCCAGACAGGCCTCGATGACGGCGATGGTGTCATCATCGATCTTTTCCCCGCGGCGGTTGACCAGCTTGATGCCGTTGTCTGTGAAGGGGTTGTGGGAGGCGGAGATCATTACGCCGCAGTCAAAGTCCTCCCGTTCCGTGACGAAGGAAACGCAGGGGGTGGTGGTGACGTGGAGCATGTAGGCATCCGCCCCCGAGGCCGTCAACCCCGCGGCGAGGGCGTACTCCAGCATGTAGGAGGAGCGGCGGGTGTCCTTGCCCACCACGATACGGGGCCTGTGGGGCGCAACCCGCTTGTGGGCGGGCTGTGACAGATCGCGGTCGCGGCAGAGGACACCGAGGATGTGCCCCAGCTTGTAGGCGTGGTCGGCGGTGAGGGTGACGTTGGCTTCCCCGCGGAAGCCGTCGGTTCCGAAGTATTTTCCCATGTATGATGTTCCTTTCGGGATGGATTCACCATACAGTATATCCGTTTTGGGGCGGGGGCAATAGTCCTTTGGGGAATTTTTTTCGGCAGGCGGCGGAAGATTGTTTTTCGGCTGCAGGCGGGCGAGGGATTTTTGTCGAAAGCCGTTGACTTTTTCGGGGGGATGTGTTATACTACGGGCGGAACTCCCCGCAAGGGGCAGACCCCGTAGAGGTCATCGAGACTTCGGTCACAGTGGCGGTCTGCTTTCCCTGTGCAACTGTACCCACAGGGAAGCGGAGCTTTTCCTTCCCTGATGCTTGCATGAGGGGAGGTGATGATATGGACTACATGACTTGGCAGGATTTCGTATACGTTTCGTTGCAGATCATTGCTTTGGTTATTGCCATTTTATCTTACTTACATCGTAACGATGACAGTAAAAAAAGATAACCGCCCAGCTACCAACTTCGCGGTTATCTTTGATTAACTAGCGCAGAGGAAGCAACCGTCATTGGTGGCCTCTCCGTCAACTGTATTATAACCGAAAAACTTTGTTTTGTCAATACCTTACATGAAATTTTCTCGCTCCGCATGGTTCCCGTGGCGGAGCTTTTTACAACTTCGCGGTTATTGCATTTCGCGTTGCCGTGTGGTATACTGTTCTCACAGAAAGGAGAGAAGCATGCATGTATCACTTGAATCAGTTCTGTAACATCATCACAGCCCTCCGCCGTGAGCGCGGGTGGACACAGACGAATCTGGCCGATCGGATCGGGATCGCGCCCCAGTCGGTGTCCAAATGGGAGTGCGGCGTGGGATACCCCGACGTCACCCTGTTTCCCGTCATTGCCGACCTCTTTGGCGTACCCA
>JAZOOM010000453.1:0-2405 GCA_045655025.1 Eubacteriales bacterium
ATGGAGAGGGCCGAAGACGTTGGTACGGACACCCTCCACCGTAACGGAGATGGGCAACCCCTGCTTATAGGCCTCGGTAATATCCGCCTCGAAGGGATCCCAACCCAGAACGGTGGTCTTGCCGCCCGCTCTGACCTTGACACATCCGCCCGTGAACTCCTTGGGAGTCAGCACGATGCGGTCGGCGTCCTTGGCGGCATCACCCAGAATGCCCTGATAGTCCTCGGCGGTGAGGGCGTAGGTCAGGTTGCCCGTAAAGAAGGGCATATCGTAAGCGGAGTAGTTGTCACAGCCCATGAGGCCGGGCGTGGCCACGATGGTGCGCTTCTTGCCCTCCAGCTTCACGCCGAAGATACCCACAAGGTAAAGAGCCTCCACGTTGGTGGTGCGCATGAAGGTAACGTCGATGGTGACCTCGTTACGGCCCAGCTTCAGAACGCCCTCGGGAATGGGCATCTTCTTGAAGCAGTCATCCACCCAGAAGTCGTTGATATCGTCGTTGTACAGCTCCACGCCGTTGAGCTTGTAGCAGTTGAACTCGGGACGCTCGCCGGCGAGGAATACGTCGAAGTCGGGCATCTCGTCGATGTAGAACTCATAGGACAGCTGCAACTCACCGTACTTCTTGGTATCGTTGAGCTTGGCGTACCAAGGCTGGAGCATACCGCCGCCGCGCCACTCGATGCCGAGATCGGTGCGGATCTGTCTGTCTGCCCACAGAGCCTCGGCCTCGTCGTGCCACTCCTGTCCCTTCCAACGCCACTTACACCAGTCAAGAACACAGACGTTGGGCTCGTCGCAAGCATAGGGGAATTCACCCGTCAGAGTCTCAGCGGCTACCGTCTCATACTCGGTAACGGCAGGAAGTACCTCGGGAGTCTTGGTCAGCACGAAGCAACGGGTGCCTGCGGCCTCCAGATCCATGCTGATGTAGTAGGTACCGCTGACCTCACCCGCCAGAGCGGAGGCGTCGTAGCGGGTACCGTTCTCCAGATCCCACTCCTCCACGGCGTAGCCTGCGGGAGCCTTGATGGCCAGAGTCAGATCCTTACGAGGCTTTACGCGGTCAGTGTTCAGCACCACCACGGCGTAGCCGTCATCACCGAAGCTCTTACGAACCTGGGCAAACACAGCCTTCTCGGTCTCACCCTCACCCTTGGTGATGGCAACAAACTCGCAGGCGTTCTCGCGGACGGCGGCCACCAGAGCGGCCTCGTCGTAGGGGATGGTGATTCCCTGCTCGGCAAGCTTGGCGGGCTCGTCGGATGCGATGGCGTTTACGTATGCGGGGACGTCACCGCAGAAGATGACCTTACCGCCCTTGGCCATGAAGTCCTTCAGAAGAGCCAGGGTGGTGGGACGGATGGTGAGCATATTGGAGACGATGACGGTCTTGTAGGTAGCCAAACCCACGCGGAGGACAGGGGTACCGTTCATCTCGTCCACGGAGGCCATGCGGGACATCATCTCTTCCTCGCCGTAATCGAAGTCGATCTGGTGGTCGGTGAGGTAGTGGAAGAGCTGGGCGTATCTCTGCTCGTAGGGAGCCACGTCGGGAGAAACGTTGGAGATCCAGGAGGCAAATCCTGCGTAGGCCTGGCACCATACCGACTCGATGGGATTCAGAAGCAGAACGTCACAGGCGGGCGCGCCCTCGGAGAGGACCAGGCCCATGCGGGCGAAGTAATCCTCGACCTTGGAGTAGTCCTTGTACCAGGGAGACTGGTGGAGGATGGAGGCGGGATAGTCGCGCTTGGACTCGCCTTCCATGGTGTACCAGGACAGATGCTGGCAACGGAGGTTGATGCCGAACAGCGCCTGCCAGTCACCCACGGTTTTGTGAGCCTTGAAGTCAAACTGCCAGCCGGTGCAGCCGTACAGCTCGGAGAGCAGCCACTTCTTGCCAAGCTGACGGGCGGCGGAGGCCAGCTGCTTGACGACCCAGTAGCAGCGGTTATGCTCGGTCAGCACGTCCACGCCGGGGTAGCCCATGTACTCGTAGAAGCGCATGAGAGAGCCGTTGGGGACGGTCTGGTTCATGAGACTGTCCTCGTGAAGAACGTGACCTGTGAACTGAATGCCGTGGTCGTTGCACCAGTCGTTGAGGGGCTTGGCAAAGCGCTCCAGGAAGAGGGCGTTGGCCAGGTCGATGTAGTGGAGCTTGACGGGGGCGACCTTCTCGCCGTTCTTGCGGTAGAACAGCTCGGGGAGAATGGGACGGCAGGCAAAGCCGTAGCGGGTCTCGAACTCCTCGAAGATATCGTCGGTCCAGGCGGTGGCGCAGGACATGACGCCGTCCTGCTCACGGCGGTTATCGAAGCAATGGCCACGGTGAGGCTCGTCGGTAAAGATGCCCTTGATGCTCTTGCCCAGTCGGTCGCCGCAACGCTTGGCGTACTCCTCGT
>JAZOOM010000454.1:0-1604 GCA_045655025.1 Eubacteriales bacterium
GACATGGCTACGATCCGACTTCCGCGAGGCCCTATACCATCTGCTTTTGCGACGGCAATCACGAGGATTTCGCCGCTCTGAACAGCTACCCCGTGGCCGAGTGGAACGGGGGGTTGGTTCACGTCGTCCGCCCCAATATTCTCCACCTCATGCGGGGACAGTGCTACACCATCGAGGGCAAGACCTTCCTGGCCCTGGGCGGCGCATACACCCGGGACGCCTACATCCGCAAGCCCGGGGTGGACTGGTTCCCCGAGGCCGAGCTGTACACTCCCGAGGACTACAAGATCACCGCCGCCACCCTCAAGGCCATCGGAGGCAAGGTGGATTTCGTCCTGTCCCACACCTGCCCTACCGAGATCATCCGCCGCATGGGCCACTCCCCCGACCCCCACGACGCCCAGATGACGGGGCACTTCGAGTGGGTCATGTACGAGCTGGGGGACAGCTTCAGGCAGTGGTTCTTCGGGCACTGGCATCTGGATGAACAGATTACCGACCGCTTCCGCTGTGTCTGGTTCGATCTCCTCGCCCTGGAGGAGGACGGGGAAGGGAACTGCTACACGATCCGTAAGCCGCGGTAAATTCACTCCCGACCGCATACCGCGCGGTCCCGCCGCATAGGATGGGGCATGGACCTATATGAATTTTTCGAACGAAAATGTGACAAATTGTGAAACAACCCTTGCATTTATCCCCGGATTGTGCTATAATATGCCTGCGTATGCAAAACCAAATCATTTCGGAGGTTTTCTATCATGAATGAAAACAAGGTATTCCGCGCCAATGCCCGCGCACAGCTGGGAGGCAGCATTTTCGCCAATAACTGGCTTATGGCTCTGGTGGTCTGCCTGATTCAGGGTCTCATCATCTCGGTGGGCAACAGCATGATCGGTGTGGTGGGTCTCATTCTGGGCGGTTTTCTGTCCTTCGGTATTGCCCGCGTGTTCTTGCAGCTCATCCGCGGTCAGAAGGATAAGGTAGAGGTCGGCGATCTCTTCTGCGGTGCCGATGAGTTCGGTTCCCTGATCGTTTTGAACCTGCTCGTCAGTCTGTTCACCTTCCTGTGGACTCTGCTGTTCATCATCCCCGGCATCATCAAGGGCTACGCCTACTCCATGGCCTTCTACATCAAGCACGACCATCCCGAGTACGACTGGAAGCAGTGCATCGACGAGAGCCAGCGTTACATGAAGGGCTACAAGTGGCAGCTCTTCTGCCTGGACTTCTCCTTCATCGGTTGGATCTTTCTGGGCGCTCTGTGCTGCGGTATCGGTACTCTGTGGGTTACCCCTTACATGGAGGCCTCCCGTGCTAACTTCTACGAGAACCTGAAGGCTATCTACGATCCCCAGATCGAGGCTCCCGCTGAGGAGGCTTACGATCCTACCGTTGAGACCATTTCCGAGGAATAATCTTAGTTCGATTCCCCTTCGCCGTGTGCGGAGGGGGATTTTTTTGTTAACGGGAGTGGATCTTTGGGATTGAGTTTGCTTCAAATTTGGGTTTATCGGTGGGATTTAAATTGCAAATTGTAGGGACCGGCCGCCCTCTGACGGGAGGCCGAGGGGGAGGAATTGAAGAGAGAGGGGGTGAGGGTGGAG